>DEQD01000003.1 GCA_002359095.1 Caryophanales bacterium UBA3375 | reverse complement strand
GCATTTTACTCTTGAAACTCTAATAGGATAAATTTCGTAAATTGGAGATTGAATATATTACTAATAATGGTATAATAATATATATGAGTATTAATAACAAAGAAATTAGAAAAAAATTTAAAATTTATGAAAAACATCCAGAATTGGTGTATTTTGATTCTGCTGCAACATCATTAACACCTAGTTGTGTTGTTGATACAATTAGTAACTATTATAATTACGAGAGATCTACAGTAAATCGAGGTGAATCTAAGTTAGTTAACTATAATAATCAACGCTATGAACAAACAAGAGAAAAAGTAGCTAAACTACTTAATTGTGATAGTGAAGAAGTTATCTTTTCTAAATCAACAACAAGTATTATGAATCATTTAGCTACTAATATAATTAATAGTCTAAATGATGGTGATGAAATCATCACCACTGATTTAGAACATCACTCTTCATTACTTCCTTTTAGAGAAAAATGTAAGGATAAAAATATTAACTTTAAAATAGTTAATAGCATTGATAATAAAATAGACTTAGATTATTTATTTTCTCAAGTAATTAGTAATACTAAAGTTGTTGTAATTCATCATGTTTCTAATGTAATTGGTGATAGTATTGATTTAAATAAATTAGGTAAATATTGTCAAGAACATAATATTATTAGTGTTGTTGATGGAGCTCAAGGAATATTGCACAAAAAAGTTGATGTCAAAGATTCAGGTATTGACTTTTATGTGTTTTCAGCTCACAAAATTTTTGGACCAACAGGACTAGGAGTTATGTATGGTAACAAAGAAATAATCAAAGATTATTACTTTGATTATGGTGGAGATATGGCAGTTAGTGTTGATAGTAATGGATTTGTACCAAAACCATTACCACATCGATTAGAAGGTGGTACTCCTAATATTGCCGAAGTATTAGGTTTTAATACAACACTTGACTTTATAAATAACTTAGGAATAGATAATATCTTTAACTATAGTTTAGATATTAGAAATTATTGTTTAGATCAATTAAAAGAAATAAAAGAAGTAGAAATCTATAATAGTGATATTAAAACTAGTACTATTATTTTTAATATTAAAGGAGTAGCAGTACATGATGCCCTAGCAGTGTTTGCTAAACACGATATTTCTCTTCGTGGTGGACAAATGTGTAATGCTCTTAGTTTAGAAGCTATAAATCAACAATCAGTACTTAGAGCTAGTTTTAATATTTATAACAACTATGAAGATGTTGATAAATTTATTAAGTGTGTTCATCTAATTATTAATGATCCACTTGCTTGGATGTAGGAGTCATATGAATAATGAGATAAAGATAGATATCCAGATACTTAGTAAAGTTGTACAACTATATTATATATGGAAAGATTTTAATAAGGATATTAAAGAATTTAATCAGGAATTAAAAGAACGTAATTTTGATAGAAATTTACGTTCTATTAATATTCCTGATTTTATTAGTGAACCAATCGCTTGTCATTTCCTTAATTTAAATTGGAAAAATAAGGAAGCAGGTGATTGTATTTCAGATAGTGGTATTATTCATGAAGTGAAATCTACATCTATGCCTATTGGTAAATCGGATTTAACTTCGTTTTCTCCCAGTGAATATTTTGGGAATTTAGTATTTTTACAATTTGATATTATTTCGGATAAAGTATATATTTATGATTTAAAGATGTCAAGAGATGATGTAGAAAAAATCTATGTTAATAAAAGTGAAACATTTAAAGAACAAGCTGATGCCGGTAGAAGACCTCGTTTTAGTGTGATAGAAACTATTATTAAGACTAATAATGTACCTCCGCATACAATCGTTAATTTAAAGGAATATGTATGAGTTTAGATTGTCTTAGCTTCTTTGCAGGTATAGGAGGCATAGACATAGGTTTTGAACAAGCAGGATTTAATGTAGTATATGCTAATGAGTTTGATAAGTATGCAAAGCAAACCTATGAATACAACATTAAAGGTCTAGAGGTTGATTTAAAAGATATTAAGGATGTAGACCCTAACAATTTACCTAATTGTGATGTTATCTTTGGTGGTTTTCCTTGCCAAGCATTTTCTATTGCTGGAAAAAGACAAGGATTTCAAGACCAGCTAGGTAGAGGTTTATTATTCTTTGAAATGGCAAGAATAATACAGGTAAAAAAACCTCGTGTTGTTTTTTTAGAAAATGTTAAGAATTTGGTATCTCATGATAAAGGTAATACAATCAATACAATAGTAAATGTATTAGTAGAGTTAGGATACAAAGTAGATTATAAAGTTATGAATGCTAGTGAGTATGGAAATATAGCTCAAAATAGAGAAAGAATTTATATTGTTGCTTTTAAATATAAAAAAGATTTTGAAGGATTTCAGTTTCCAGAAAAAATAAAATTAACAAATACAATTAAAGATAACCTAATTAGTAAAAAAGTAGATGAACGTTTTTACTATACTGATAATTCAAAGATTTATCCACAAATTGTTAATGAAATAACAAACACTAATACGATTTATCAATGGCGTAGAAAGTATGTAAGAGAAAATAAAAGTAATTTATGTCCAACCCTTACAGCTAATATGGGAACTGGTGGACATAACGTACCTTTAATTAAAACAAGATATGGGATTAGAAAATTAACACCAAAAGAATGTATTAATTTTCAAGGATTTCCAAAATACTACGAATTTCCAGAAGGAATGTCTTTAGCACAATCTTATAAGCAAGCAGGTAATAGTGTTTGTGTACCAGTAGTTAAACGAATAGCACAAAACATTTTAAAAGCTATTAAGTAGGAGGATAATATGAGTAATGAATTAGATAAAATGATGATAATGGATCATTATAAATTTCCTCATAATAAAGTAGATAGTCATCTTGAAGGATATCTAAAACTAGAAGGATACAATCCTTCTTGTGGAGATAAAGTAAATATCTATATTAAAGAAGAGAATGGTAAACTAGATATTAAATGGAATGGTGATGGTTGTAGTATTTGTTGTGCTTCAACTTCAATCATGACTGATGAGCTTCATGATTTAACAAAAGATGAAGCTTGTGAAAAAATTAATAATTATAAATTATTAATTACCGGTCATGATTGTGATAGTTCTAAGTTTGAAGAAGCACTAGCACTATCAGGTTTAGAGCAATTTCCATCACGATTTAAATGTGGGTATCTAGCATGGGATACAGTTGATCAATTTGTTAGTGATAAAAATTAGAAATAATATATATTGTGCAGTTTGAAGTTTGAAAGTTAAATGTTAATTATAAATGTGCTATAATTTAATTGTTAATGTTTGAAGAGGACTTTTAAGATCAAGACTCTTAGTCTATGATTATTAAAATAGTCTTCTTTTTCTTTTTTCACATGTCCATTCCGGTAAAATATATTTTTACATGTAATACCAAATGGACATAATCGCGTTGACTATACACTATGACAATATCACATTTACACGACAAAATAACCTATTAATTGAGTAAAAAATAATGTATATTTGTTATAATGTAAATGATTGATTATGAAAAGATTTTTACTATTTTTATGGGGATTAATAATTCTTTCTGGATGTAGTACTGATAGTAATATTAATATGGGAGGAAGTAGTTCAGTACACCCACTTGCTGATGTAATTAAAAATGATTATTGTGCCGAGTATCCAGGAAAAACAATTAGTTATGATGGTCCAGGATCTTCAAAAGGGATTGAAGGGATAAAAACAGGAATTTATCAATTTGGTTTTCTTTCACGAAATGTAAAAGATTCTGAAGTTGATGAAAATATGGTTGTTAAAAATATTGCTTATGATGGAATAGCAATAATTGTTAATCTAGAGAATCCTGTTAGTGAATTATCGATGCAACAAATAAAAGATATATATGAAGGAAAAATAACTAATTGGAAAGAAGTTGGTGGAAATGATGAAGTGATATCGTTAATTGCTCGTGACAATGCTAGTGGTACTCGTAGTGCTTTTGATGAAATTGTCGGAATTGAAAATGTAACACAATCAGCACTATTATATGATTCAAATGGTGCTGTATCACAAGCAGTACAACAAAACAAAAGTAGTATTGGATATATTTCTTTTGATACTTATTTACGTAATAGTAGTTTAGTTAAAGCAATTAATGTTGATGGTTTTGCTCCAAATGAAGAAAATGTTGCAAACAATAATTATCAACTATATCGACCATTTGTCATGGTTTATTATCCTGATAAACTTAGCACTAACAGTAAAGAGTTCTTGTCATGGTTAGAGCAAAATGAAGATAGATTAGTACAAGAGGCTGGTTTTATTCCAGTAGGAGATAATAATGAATCAACAACAGCGTGATAGATTCTTTAAATATTTTTTTGCAACTTTTGCTTGGTTTGCAATTATAATATTATTAATAATTACATTTTTTATTTTTAGTGAGGGAATTAAACCTTTTTTACCTAATAATGAATTAGGGACAATTAATTTCTTTGATTTTATTACTGGGATGGAATGGAATCCTGATAAAGATAAATTTGGAATAGGATATATGATTATAGCAACTATTTATGCAACTATTGGAGCATTAATAATTGCTGTACCTTTATCTATTCTTTCAGCAATGGCAATTGTAGAATTGTTATCTAAACGAGTTAGAAATTTTGTAATCGGGATTGTTGAATTACTTTCAGGAATTCCCTCAATTATTTATGGTATATTTGGTTTAGGAGTAATTGTTCCGTTAATTAGTAAGATACCTTTTAACCATTTTCCGCAAGGTAATTCATTACTAGCAAGTAGTATTGTCTTAGCAATTATGATAATACCTACAATTACTGCTGTATCAATTTCTAGTTTACAAGCTGTACCAACAAAATATAAAGAGGCTTCACTTGGTCTTGGAGCAACCAAGATGCAAACATTAATTAAGATAATTTTACCAGCAGCTAGAAGTGGAATACTTGCAGGAATAGTATTAGGTATTGGTCGAGCAATTGGTGAAACAATGGCAGTTGTATTAGTAGCTGGTAATGTTAGTGGTGGAATGATTGATTCAATCTTTGCACCAATTAGACCACTTACAGCAAATATTGCTGTAGATATGAGTTATGCAACAGGGCTTCACCAACAAGTTTTATTTTCAACAGCACTAGTGTTATTTGTGTTTGTATTTATATTAAATTTAATTTTAATAAGAATTTTAAAGAAAGGTAAATAGATGAAACGAGCTAAAGATAATATACTTAAAAGTGTTATGTATGGTTCGGTACTAACAACTATTTTAATCTTACTAGTTATTATCTTCTTTGTTGTTAGTAATGGGATTGGGAAAATCAATATTGATTTTTTAACACAAAACAACGAAAATAATAGTTACTATGTAACTTTTAAGCAAGGTGAGAGTTATCCATTTAATTATTCAATTATTGAGGATAATCATCAGAAGAAAGTTGTAATTAATCAAGTTGATAATGTTAAAGTAGTAAATAACAATGGAGATAAGTTAGCATTAGAATCAGGTGTAATTATTGATAGTATTGACAAAGTTAATTTCAAAGAAAAAAGTAATGATGAAATAACAAGTGCTATTAATAATCTAAACCAGCCTAATCAAGATTATTATGTTAAGATTACTTATCCTCAATCAGGGATTAGACAACTAATCTTAACAACCTTATTAGCAGTTATAGTCTCATTAATTTTTGCTATACCTTTAGGTTTGTTTGCAGCTATTTATTTACATGAATATAAGATTAGTAAAAGATTAAATACCTTGATTCACTTTGCAATTGATTCATTATCAGGAATTCCATCAATTGTGTTTGGATTGTTTGGTTTTATTTTCTTTTGTATTACTTTAAGATTAGGAATTAGTGTTTTATCTGCTGTACTAACTGTTTCAATTATGCTTCTTCCTACCGTAATAAAAACAATAGAAGAAGCACTAATGGCGGTTCCAAATGATATTAGGGAAGCTAGTTATGGTTTAGGTGCTTCTAAATCACAAACTATATTTAAAATAGTAATTCCTCAAGCATTACCAGGGATATTATTAGCAATTATTTTATCAATTGGTCGAGTAATTGGTGAGAGTGCAATCTTTATATTTACTGCAGGAACGACAGTAAATAATCCAACATTATTTGGACAAAGTGCAACCCTTACAGTTAATGCTTATGAAATAGTAAGAGAATATAGTGATATTCAAACTGCTTGTGCAATCGGGATAGTAATTTTAATGATTGTACTAGTTTTAAATTTAATAACAAAATTTATATCAAATCGATATAATTAGGAGAATTGTGACTAAAGATATTATTAAGGTTAAAGATTTGAATTTATATTATGGACAAAAACATGCTTTAAAAAACATCAATTTAGATATTAAAGAAAACCAAGTTACGGCATTAATTGGTCCATCAGGATGTGGTAAATCTACTTTCTTAAGAACTATTAATCGAATGAATGATTTAATAGATACTTGTAGAATTTCAGGAACTATTCTTTATGATGGTAATGATATTTATGCTAAAGGTGTAGATGTTAATGATTTACGTTTAAAAATTGGTATGGTATTTCAAAAACCCAATCCATTTAATAAATCAATTTATGAAAACATTGTTTATGGTCCTAAATGTCATGGAATTAAAGATAAAAAGAAATTAGATGAAATTGTTGAAACTTCGTTAAAAGAAGCAGCACTGTGGGATGAAGTAAAAGATCGTTTACATGAATCAGCTCTAGGTTTATCAGGAGGACAACAACAACGTTTATGTATTGCTCGTGCAATTGCGATGCAACCTGATGTTATCTTAATGGATGAGCCAACATCAGCACTAGATCCAATTGCAACAGCAAAAATTGAAGAGTTAATGGAACAACTGAAAAAAAGATTTACGGTAGTAATTGTTACACACTCGATGCAACAAGCTGCACGTATTAGTGATCAAACTGTATTCTTTTTAAATGGTGAGTTAATTGAGGCAGGAAGTACAGAACAAATATTTTCTAACCCACAAAAACAAGAAACAGAAGATTATATCACTGGTCGTTTTGGATAAAAAGGAGAAATAATGGCAAGAGGTTTAGAATTAGGAAGACGTAAAGAAAAGCGTCTTAAAACATTAATTAATAAAGTAGATGCGATGTTTGATAATAACATCAAAATGGTAGGTTTAGTACAAGAATTACTAAAAACTAATGATAATGAGTTAGCATTAAAAATTATTGATTTAGAAGAAATTAGTGATCAATTACAACAAGAGATTGTAATTGATGTAAATACAATTATTATTACAGAGCAACCTAAAGCAGGAGACTTACGTTTAGTTTTATCTATCTTAATAATTTCTAATGAATTAGAAATTATTAGTGATTATTATAAGAAGTTTGCTAAGAAAATGTTAAAAACAGAATTATCTGAAAGAAAACATCAAGAATTAGTGTCTTCTTTAGTTGCAACATCATATTCTGATTTAAATGAAACTAAAGAAGCGTTTGATAAGTTAAGTCATGACTTAGCAAGTTCAATTGCTCGTCGTAGTGAAGAAGTAGATGAAATCATTACTACATTTACTAATGATATTAATAATTTATTAGTAGAAGCTGGAAGTTATGATGAAGTTAAATCATTAACAAGAATTTTATCGATGTCTAAAAACTTAGAAAGAACATTTGCCCACTTACTAGTTATTTGTGAACAAATTTCTTATATTGCTAATGGGCAGGTATTTCATTATGCTTAATACTAATACTTTAGAAAGAATAATGGAGATTGGTGAAAATAAAACTCAGGTTTTATTTTCAACCAATGGTCAAGTAATTAAAACGGGTAATGTTAATACTAATGTTTGTATAGATCAATTAATCATTTTAGTATCAATGTCATTAATGTATAAAGATGCTAATATAGAAGATTTAACTAACTTAGCAACTAAACCTAATGATATTATTGAATTAGTAAATAGTGTTAATGGATATAGTCCTAATGGTAAGTTTCATCGATTAATGAATTTAGTATCTGAATTAGTAGGACGTGAAGTTAGTGTTAATCCAGATATGTATTACATGTATCAACAACAATATACTAAATCAGATGAAAAAATTAATGCTTATCTTAGAAGTATGAGTATTAATGTTAGTGTTGAAGAGTTATTAATTCTTGTTAGTAAAATTTTAACAGATAAAGCTTATTTAGATCAAGAACATGTAAACATGTTCTTATCTAAATTAGGTACTAAAGTAAGTATTGAAGATAAAGATTATTATTTATACAAACAAGCTAATGGGTTTAGTATTTTATTTAATGATCAAGATGATTATTGTCTTATCTATCAACCTCTAGTTAGTTGTGATGGAAGTTTATTAAAAGCAGATGAAGAAGTAATAAATATTATTTTAAATCAAGGGTAAAGCCCTTGTTTTTTATAATTTAATATTTATAAAAATTCCACACTTACTATAAGTGCGGAATTTTTGTTGAAAAATATTGAAATTAATGGTATAATATAAATGAAAGGGAAGAAGGGGAGGAACTATGAATACAGAAAAAATGACAAACAAATTGCAAGAGCTATTATCTAAAGCAATTGAATTATGTATGAGTAATAGTAATCCAGAGTTAACGATTAATCATTGTCTAAAAGTTATTATTAATGATAGTGATTTTAATAGTTTTATTAAGCATTATAATATTAATAAAGAAAATGTAAATGAATTAATTGATAATGAATTAAATAAATTAAGTCATGTTAGTGGAGATTATCAACCAAGCATGAATAGAAATTTATATCAGGTATATACTAATGCAAATAAATTAAGAGAACAATTTAATGATGAATATTTAAGTAGTGGAGTGTTTTTAATTGCATTATTTGATAGTAATGATAGTGTAATTAAAACAATTAGAGAAACTTATAATATTAATAAAAAGAACTTAATCGAATTTGAAGAAAATAGAAGAGGGGGAATAAGTATGAATGAACAAGGAAAAGAAAACCAATTAGAAGCGTTAGAAAAATATGGTAGAGACTTAACTCAAGAAGTTAAAGATGGTAAAGTAGATCCAGTTATTGGTCGTGATGAAGAAATTAGACGTGTAATAGAGATTTTAAGTCGTAAAACTAAGAACAATCCGGTTTTAATTGGAGAACCAGGGGTAGGTAAAACAGCAATTGTTGAAGGTTTAGCATGGCGTATCTTTAATAATGATGTTCCTTTTGGTTTACAAAATAAACGAGTTATTGAATTAGATTTAGGAGCTTTAATTGCTGGAGCTAGTTATCGTGGTGAATTTGAAGATCGATTAAAAGGAGTATTAGACCAAATTAAAAAAAGTGATGGAGAAATCATTTTATTTATTGATGAGATTCACCAATTAGTAGGTGCTGGTAAAACTGATGGAGCAATGGATGCTGCTAACTTACTTAAACCAATGTTAGCACGTGGAGAGCTTAGAACAATTGGAGCTACTACCTTTAATGAGTATCGTCAATATATCGAAAAAGATTCAGCACTAGAGCGTCGTTTTCAAAAAGTTCAAGTAAATGAGCCGACAGTAGAAGATACTATAGCAATCTTACGTGGATTAAAAGACCGTTTTGAACAACACCACGGGGTTAAAATTAGAGATGAAGCAATCATTGCTGCTACAACTCTTTCTAATCGTTATATTACAGATCGTTTCTTACCAGACAAAGCAATTGACTTAATTGATGAAGCTTGTGCTACTATTAGAGTAGAGATGGATTCAATGCCAGTTGAAATTGATGAATTACAAAGAAAAATAGCTAAATTAGAAATTGAATTATCAGCACTTAAAAAAGAAAAAGATGATAAATCAGTAGCTAGAAAAGAAGCTATAAAAAAAGAATTAGCCGATTTAAGAGAAGAAGAAACTAAATTAACTACTCAATGGAAAGAAGAAAAAGCAGAATTAGAAAGTGTAAAAGATGCTAAAATCGAATTAGATAAACAAAAATTATTATTTAATCAAGCTCAAATAGATGGAGAATATGAGAAAGCTGCTCAAATTCAATATCAAGTTATTCCAGAATTAGAAAAACAAATTAAAGAAGCAGAAGCTAGAATTAATCAAGATGATGATTCACGATTAATTACGGAAGTAGTAACTGATGAAGAAATCGGTCAAATTGTATCTAGATGGACTCATATTGATGTAACTAAATTACTTAGTAGTGAACGTCAAAAATTATTAGAATTAGATAAAGTATTAGCTAATCGTGTTATTGGTCAATCAGAAGCACTAGAATTAGTTAGTAATGCTATTTTAAGAAGTAAAGCACAAATTCAAGATGAATCTAAACCAATTGGTTCATTCCTATTCTTAGGACCAACAGGAGTAGGGAAAACAGAAGTAGCTAAAGCACTAGCACAACAATTATTTGATGATGAAAATAAAATCATTAGAATTGATATGAGTGAATATATGGAAAAACATGCAGTATCTAGATTAGTAGGTGCTCCTCCAGGATACGTTGGTTATGAAGAAGGAGGACAACTGACAGAAGCTGTTAGACGTAATCCTTATTCAATCATCCTTCTAGATGAGATTGAAAAAGCTCATCCAGATGTATTTAATATTTTATTACAAATTCTAGATGATGGACGCGTAACTGATTCAAAAGGTGTTACGGTTGATTTTAAAAACACATTAATTATTATGACAAGTAATTTAGGTAGTGAATATGCCTTTATGGAAGATAAAGAAGAAAAAACTAAATTATATGAAGATACAATTAATGGTTACTTTAAACCAGAATTTATTAACCGTATCGATGAAGTTATTATCTTTAATCCACTTAATGAAGAAGTATTAGAAAAAATTGCTAATAAATTCTTAAATGAATTAAGAACTCGTTTAGCTAAAAATGATATCTCTTTAGAAGTAAGTGATGAAGCGATGAATAAAATAATTGAACTTGGACTAGATCCAACATTTGGAGCTAGACCAATGAAACGTCATATTCAACGTGAAATTGAAACACTACTTGCTAAAGAAATCATTAAAGATGAGTCTAAAGGACCTAAAACATTTAAATTGGATGTAAAAGATAATAAATATGAAATAACTAAAGCTTAATAAAAAGACCCTCTAGGGTCTTTTTATTAAATAGTTAAAAATAGATGCACTATATATTATTATAATATGCTATAATATATAAGGTTAAGTTATTGAAGTTATCTTTATTCTTATAAAATTTCTATTTTATAAGAACTACTATAAGAATTATGTAAACTTAGCTAAATAAAATTTTATAGGAGTTTTATGAAGAAATTTAATGATATAGGTGCTGGATTTAGTATGCTTGTACCATTTTTAAATACTTGGTACTTATATACTACTTTTAAAGAATTAGAAAAAACAGGAATTAGAGGATTTATCAATTCAACTGCTGTATTAATCTTTGGATTGATTTATAATGTTATTTATGTATTATTTTTATTGGTTTGGCTATTTTTTGCTGACACAGGAAATCTATATACTGTACTGTTAATAATATCATTTTTATGTCACATTGCTGTCATTGTTGGAGGAAGTATAACTTTAGCTAAAATTAATAAATTTTATCAAGAACAAGGTATACAAAACAAAACTAATTCAGCAATGATGATGTTAATTGTAGTTGGTGCAGTAGTACCATTTATAATTACAATTGTATTTTCACTAATTACCATGAATATGGTGTTGGATACTTTATATAGTTATGATCTAAGTCCACTAATGGGAATAGGTATTATGGCTATAATTGTTGCTATTATTTTAATGGGTTGTTGTGTATTTGCTTTTTACAAATTTCAACAAGCAATTAACAACTTTATTGATGTATATAACAATTTACTAACTTATCAAACAGGTTATAATCAACCATATAATCAAAACCCAACTGTTTATCCAGGACAAATGTAATAAATAATAATATATATAAGGATATCACTCTATTATTTGTACAAATAATAGAGTGATTTTAAAAATAGGATATTGTATAATATTTTGTGTAAATGATATTTGCAATTAAAAAAATACCACATTGTGGTATCTAATTGACAAATTAGTGAGAGCTCAGTATAATATAATAAAAAAAACAAAAAAAAGGAGCTCTCATGAATAATAATACCACAATTAGAGAGATTACTGAACAAATTGAGGCAAAAGAT
>DEQD01000034.1 GCA_002359095.1 Caryophanales bacterium UBA3375 | reverse complement strand
GATTGATGATCATAGTCATGACGGGATATCTAGAAATCCTAGATTCCCAGCAACAGAAGAACAGAAACGTAGACATTCCTATAGCTGTTTCTATGTAGACCAACTAAAATACGTAGTTAAGAAACAAAAACATTTAACAAATTCTGCTAAAAAATCAGTTGACATTATTTAAGACATTTTCGCTTTTACTTGACATTTTTTCCTTTTTTTTTTTTTTTTTTTTGTTATAATAAATTTGTATTAACTTAAAATTAAGAATAATATGATTTGAAAATAAGACGAAATTTGGAAATTTCTTAAAGTTTAAGATAATACAAAATGTGGAGTAACCATGTATGTAACAAAAAGATTGAGGATATTAATACCATTAATTGTTGTATTAATCTTTAACTTTGTTTATGTTCAAGCTAGTGAAGTAAATTCTCCACTAACAAATAAAATTGAAGAAAAATTATTTGTAGATGAACATAAAATGAATGATGATATAAATGATTCAAACTTATTTAAAGATAAAAAAGCAATTAATGAATATAACGAAATTTATTTATTTGATAACCAGAAGTATATAGATGTTAATAAAGAAGATACAAAAGATAATAATTATATGTTTATAATAATTAAAGTTATGTTAACTGTTTTTTTAGTATTAGTTGTATATTTATTAACTTCAAATTATTATAAACATAGACAGGGATATAAAATTGATACGAATAATAATTAATTCTAATAATAAAGATATTATTATTAGTGTTGATGAAAATAATTTTATAAAAAATGTATTAGATGTATTAATTGATAGAAATATAATTAACGATTATCAAGACAAGATATATTCTAATCGCTTAAAACGAAAAATAGATGTTAATAATACTTTTCGTGAAGTGATGATATTTAATAGTGATAAGTTGTGTGTAAATTAGAATACGATTTAAATACATTTAATGCAAGAAATAAATATCAAACTTCTTTATTAGAAAGTAATACTTCTGAATTTGTTTTATCAAAATATGATATTGTTGATGATAAAATGATAGTGGAAATTAATGATGAATATTATAGTGAAGAAAATATTCTAGTTAATAAACACTTAAATTTATATGAAAAATTAATAGTATTATATAATTGTTTAAAATTAAATAAAATATATGGGATATATTATTTTTCATTAGCTCCAAATAATATTATTGTTTTACCAAATTTAGATGTTAAAATTATAATAAGAGATATATACAATGACAATAATACAGTTAGTTTTATTGATCAATATAAATCTTTATTTGCTTGTATGCTAGACGATTCTTATTCTTATGTAGATTACCTAAATGGTGGATTAGATTTAATGGATAAAAATCCAATCAGTAAACAAATTCGCCCATTATTAACTGCGGATGAAATAAAATCGGTTCTTTCATCAGTTATAGAAGATGAAAAAGTTGATAATGATAATAACTATACTTGTGTAAAAAATAATTGGGTTAAACGTAATAGATTTAAATCGTTAACCATAATATTATTAATTATATTATTAACTGGAGGATTTGTAGTTTCTGGATATAATTATAATATTCAAAAACAAATTATTAATATACAAGATAGTTATGTAGAAGAAGACTACACTAAAGTATTACAATTGGCAAATAAATTAAAAGTAAGTCAAATGAATAATGATTTGTTATATGTTGTAGCTAAAAGTTATGTTAATGTGGAAGTTACCGACGCAGAAACAAAATCAAGAATGCAAAATTTAATAACAATTAATTCTGATTCAGAAATATTAAAATATTTTGTGTATTTAGCACAAAATGATTTTAAAAAAGCTCAAGATTGTGCTTATAATATAGATGATAAAGATTTTATGGTCTTTGCGTATCTTAAAGAAATAGATTATATTTCAAACAATCAAAAATTATCAGCAAATGAAAAACAAGAAAAAATAAATGAAATAGAATCAAAAATAGAACAGTTAGGTTATAAATTAAAGGATTAAAATGATATTATATCAATTTGATCATAACAAAGTTTATGAGTATTTCTTTAATAAAAAATTAAAAATTGATGATATTTCATTTATTAATAACGATCAAAATATTATTTTATTAGTTGATGATAAGGAAATTGTTGTTGATAAGAATACAATATTTAATCTGGGTGATAAATCATTCTTAATTATTGATAGTAAATATAATTATTATAAATTCAATGATAAGATTGTTTTTGGTCCTCATGGAGATATTATTAATAATACTTCAATATTAATTGAAGATCATGTTATTTATAATTATAACAAAGCAAGTATTTATGTTAATTATCAATTAACAAATGAGGAATTCATTAGTTTTAATGATGGTGATATAATTATTTTGAATCAATTAGTATTTAGTATTAGTGAAACTATTATTAATATATTTGGTGATAGATTACTTGATACTAAATTAGAATACTTAAATAGTTTTGATAATATTGATATTAAATATCAAAAAAGTCCTCGCTTGTTTAAACGATTTAAAGAGGATACAGTTGAGATATTAAAACCTAATAGTAGCGAAAAATTAAGTGGTAAAACAATAACGAAAATTATTGTTCCTCCTTTAATTTCGATTGTATCTACATTATTATTAGCATATTTTACTAAAAGAGGAATATTTGCATTAATTGGAGTTATTACAACAATAGCAACATTGACTTTTTCTATAACTTCATTTGTTAATGAAAAGAAAATGATTAAAGCAAATAACCAAAAACGTAAAGATGATTATAATAAATATTTGTTAGATATGAGAAAAAAATTAAATAGTCTTTACAATAATGAACTTGATGTTTATAATTATAACTATCCTAATAGTAAAGAATTAGAACAAATGATATTAAACTTTTCTCCAAGAATTTATGAACGTGATCCTTTAGATGATGATTTTTTAACAATTAGTATGGGGTATTGTGATCAATTTCCTAATTATAAATTAAAATTTAATCAAGATGTTTTAAATAAAGTAGATGATCAACTTATAAATGAAGCTAAAAACATTTATGATGAGTATAAAAAAATAAAAAATACTTCATATACGATTAGTTTATTAAATAATCATTTAGGGTTAGTTGGTGATAAAGAATTTGTTCATGAAGAGATTAAAAGAATATTGCTTGAAATAACAACTTTTCATTCTTATCATGATGTTAAAATTGTTTTGTTATACGATGAAATGTATAGTGATGAATTTTTAGAATTTTCGTGGCTTAAACATTTATATATTGATGAAATGAATTTAACTTTAAATATAAATGATAGTAATACTAAAGAAATGGTATTATCTAGTTTATATCAAATTATTAAACAAAGAGCGCAGTTAGTAAAAGAGAATAAGGATGAAAGTAGTTTTACTCCACACTTTGTTATTTATATTGATGATTTTAAATTGATAGTTAATCATCCGATTATGGAATATTTACAATCAGATTTAAATTTAGGATTTACTATTATTGTTCGAGTTAATCAATATGCTGATTTAATTAGTAATATTAAAAATGTATTTGTATATGATGATTTTTATAATACTAAGTTAGTTATTCTTAACGGTGATGAGCAATTATTAAATTTAGTACGAGATACAAGTTTAAAAGATGTTAATCTTTCTAGATTTTGTCGTAGCTTATCTATTTTAGATCATCAATTGGGAGTTAGTACCACAATTCCAGATAGTATTGATTTTATTAATATGCAAAGTATTGTAGATAATAAAGAAATAAACAGTGTTACGGATATAGACATATTACAAAAATGGAATGATAATTTAATTTATGAAAATATATCTGTTCCTATCGGAATGCGTTCTGAACGAGATGTTGAATATCTAGATTTACACGAGAAAAAACACGGGCCTCATGGTCTTATTGCTGGTACTACAGGTAGTGGTAAATCAGAAGTAATTCAAACTTACATTTTGAGCTTAGCTATTAATTTTTCGCCTGAAGATGTTGGTTTTTTATTAATTGATTATAAGGGTGGAGGAATGGCAAATCTGTTTAGTGATTTACCACATCTAATTGGAACTATTACAAATCTTGATGGTGCAGATAGTATGCGAGCTTTAGTTAGTATTAAGGCGGAATTGGCTCGTCGTCAAAGAATATTTAATAAAGCAGATGTTAATAATATAAATAATTATACTAAATTGTATAAAGCAGGAGAGGTAAGTGATCCAATGCCTCACCTATTCTTAATTAGTGATGAATTTGCTGAGTTGAAAAAAGAACAACCTGATTTTATGAAGGAATTGATAACAGTTGCTAGAATTGGTAGAACATTAGGAGTGCATTTAATTCTTGCAACACAAAAACCATCTGGGGTTGTTAATGATCAAATTTGGTCTAATTCAAAATTTAAAATTGCTCTAAAAGTGCAAGATGAGTCAGATAGTAAAGAAGTAATTAAAACTCCAGATGCTGCTTATATTACAAAAACAGGACGCGCTTATTTACAAGTAGGTAATAATGAAATTTATGAACTATTTCAATCAGCTTGGAGTGGAGCAAAATACGAAGAGTTAAATGTTGATGAAGGTCAAATTGATAATCGAGTATATCTTGTTAATAATTTAGGTCAAGATGAGTTAATAAATAAAGATCTTAGTAAATTAGAAGATAAAGCTCGTGTTATAACGCAATTAGATATTATAGTAAAAGAAATTAATAACGTTTATCAATCAAATGATTTTGTTCCAATACCTAAAGCTTGGCAACCACCGCTTGGGGATAATATTATTAATCCTACATTGATAGATTATCAGATAATAGATTTATCAAATATAAAAGATGTTGATTTAAACTTAAATATTGGTTTATTAGATGAACCAAATAATCAAGTTCAAAAAAATTATGTTGTTGATTTTAGAAATAATTATAATTTAGCAATATATGGATCTAGTGGATATGGAAAAAGTTTTGCTTTACAATCCTTTATCTTTGATTTAGCAAGTAAAAACAATCCTGAATTATTATCATTTTATGTAATTGATTTAGGAAATGGAGGACTAATAAATGTTAAACATTTAGTTCATGTTGCTGATTATATAACTTTTGATAATTTAGATAAACTTAATAAATTAATGAATATTTTAAATCGAATAATCGATAAACGTAAAAAACTATGTTTAGATTATGATGTACAAAATATTTATTTATATGAATCGCAACAAAATGAGGTTATTCCTAAAATATTTATTGTTATAGATGATTATCAAATATTAAAAGAAGTTAATGAAGAGTTCTTAACATTTGTAGAAAAAATTAGTCGTGATGGTTATAGCTTAGGAATATATTTAATGTTTAGTACTACTAAGAACACAACTACTAAACCACAGTTAATGAATAATATTAAAAACAAATTAACGCTTTATCAGGATGATAATGGAGAGGCATTAAGTATTGTTGGAAAAACTAAATTTCCGTTAAATTCAAATGCTAAAGGAAGAGCATTAGTAAAAACAGATGAAGTATACCAATTACAAATTTATAGTATATTAGAATCTAAAGAAGCCTTAGAGTTTAACAATAAAATAAGAGAATTAATTACTGAAATTAATGATAAATATACAGGTAATATTCCTCGTTGTATTCCAGAGCTACCTAATGATTTTTATTCATATGAATTAAAAGATTATGATCTTGAAGATGATGATAAGTATATATTAGGTTTAACTTTATCAGATGTTACACAATTAGGATATGAACAATTACCTACATTATTACCTATTGTTGGACCAACTAAATCAGGTAAAACAAATTTAATTAATATTATCTTGTCACAATTAGATTTAAATCAAGATAAGGTATGTATAATAGATACTAATAAAAATAAATTTGTTAAATATAGTGATGATAAGAATGTTGTGTATAGTAATGATAAAACAACATTCCTACAATTACATGATAAGTTAGTTAATAAGATTGAAAAAAGACAAAAAGAATCATTATTAGCTTTTGAAAACAATGAGTGTGATAGTGTTGAAGAATATATTAATGATGCTGAAAAAATTATAGTTGTTATTGATGATTTAGATTATGTATATCGTAACTATTTAGATAGTATTGATTTAACCAATACTATTGAAAGAGGACGAGATGTAGGAATCAGTTTTATAATAGGAGTTGATTCTACTAGTAGTAAACCGCCTGCAATTAATGACAGTAATAGTGTTTATAAAATGTGTCGTTCATCTGCAGATTATGTTATTTTAGGTAGGCAAACAACATTTACTATATTAGCATTAGCAGATAAAGCTGTACCAAAATTTAAACAAGGAGTTATTAATCGTTATGGAGAATTAAGACGAATATTAATTCCTGAATATAGATTGGAGGAATAATGGATTTAAGTGATGCTATAACAAAAAAACAAGAAGTAATTGATGATTATAACAATAAACTAACTAAAAGTAAAGAAGAAAATGGTGAATTAAATGAAATATTGACAAAGTTAAAAGACGAAAAAGAAAATATTAAAAATGCTTATAAACTAATTACAAAAGAGATATCAGATAGTATTGATGGTAATTGGTTTGGTGCAACAAAGAATCATTTTACTGATTATTTAGTATATAACTATATCGAAAATAAATATAATGTTGATATTGAGGCTTTAAGTGAATTAATTACTATGGTTAAACGTAAAATATCAAGTAATAATCTAATAATTTTTGGTTTAGAACAAGAAATTAAAATTGAATCTAATCTTCTAGAAAGAATGAAAAAGTAGGGAGTAAATATGGTAAAAGAAGATATTCTACCTTTAGGTAGTGTAGTACAAATACAAGGAAACACAAAAAAATTAATGATTATAGCTAGAGGAATGCTTGTTAATTTAGAAAATGGACAATTCTATTTTGATTATGGAGCGGTCCTATATCCTGAAGGATTATTAGGAGAGGATGTGTTTTATTTTAATCACGAAAACATTCATAACATTTGTGTTAAAGGTGCTGAATTACAAGAAGAAGAGTTAGCTAAAGATACAATATTTAGAGCATATCAAGAAAACATAAATCGTCGAGCTGATTTAGATAAACAAGGGGAGGATTGGTAATATGGCAAGTGAAGAAAACACTGTATATAAATTTGAATTTAATCCAAATAGTCATCAAGAATTTGTTGATATTTTATTATTAACAGGTGAAAGTTTTTTGTATCAAGATAAAGAACATTATAAAATTAAACAGTATTTTGATCCACTTACAGGAATTGATATTCCTCCAGATAAAATAGATGAGTATTATGAAAAAATGGAAATCACAGTAAATACAACGCCTGATGCACTTAACCCAGAGGTAAAAATCATGGATAAAGAATATATTTATATTCATAATACAACAGATATGGAGACATGGGTAAAATCAGGACCAGTAGTAAAAGATATAAATACAGATAATAGTTTTATACAAATGGCTAAAGCTATTGACAAAATTGATGAATTATTTATTCATGATGCAATCGAGTATAATAAAATAATTGGTAATGTTGTCAAGATTGATAATACATTAATTAAGTAAAGGAGAAGTTATGTTAATTAAAGGTAAAGATATTCATGAATCAGTAATAAAAGCTGAAGAATACCAAATAGTAGTAAAACATGTAACAGCTTTTTTACAACAATTAATTGCTTATTATGAATCGATTGCTGGTGAAGGACAAATTCAAAGAAAAATGGCAAATTACATGAGTGAGGTTTATGGTAATATCGGAGATAGTGTTGATTTGTTGGTTGAAGGGTATATGGGTAATTTATTAAAATTTTCTAATCGTTTTAATAATGAGATTGGTGAATATGATGCAGAATA
>DEQD01000028.1 GCA_002359095.1 Caryophanales bacterium UBA3375 | reverse complement strand
TACTTGCCTTTCAAACTACATATTGTTAATTCTTTTATTGTTATTTTTTTAAGTTTAATACCTACAGCTTTAAGCATTCTTTTACTAGCTAATTCACTATCTGATTCAAAGTTTTTATCTTCTAAATAATAAATAGTAGTAATACCTGATTGAATAATAGCTTTAGCACATTCATTGCATGGAAATAGTGTTACATATAAACTACATCCACTTAAGTCACAACCACTATTTAAAATAGCATTAAGTTCAGCATGACATACATAAGCATATTTACTATTTTTGTAATCTGTTGTTTTTTCCCAAGGGAAGTTATCATCACTAACTCCTCTTGGAAAACCATTATAACCTATTCCTACTATTTTATTTTGATCATTGACAATACAAGCTCCAACTTGGGTATGAGGATCTTTGCTACGCATGGCACTAAGTTTTGCTATACCCATGAAGTATTCATCCCATGAAATGTAATTTTCTCTTTTCATATTATCTCCTAATCAAGACTTTTATATTTTTGTGATATATTACAAATAATTGCAAAGATTATAAAGTAAGTAATTAAAGCACTAACACCATAACTCATAAATGGAAGTACAATTCCGGTTATTGGTGTTATTCCTAACATCATTCCTATATTTTCTACAATTTGAACTAGTAGTAAGGAAAAGAAACCAAGAATTAATAATTTATCTCTGTATTCTGTAGCTACTATTGCTGTTTTTAGTGTTAAATATAATAATGACATATATAATAAGATTAAAACAATTCCAGCTATCCAACCAAACATACCGACGAATTCTGGAAAGATTACGTCTGTATGTGGTTCTGGAATCAAAATGTCAACGTTTGCAAAACCATAACCTTTGATTCCAGCAGATCCCATTAAGATTAGTGATTGTTGTAATTGATAACCTCCACTAGTATTAAATGGATCTGTCCAACTTTCAATTCTACCTAATTGGTAAGCTTTTAGTGGAGTAAATTTTACAAGTATTTCTTGGAAGAATGGAAAAGATATCATAACAAGCCCAACTATTCCAATAACACTTGTGTATTTAACTAATTTTTGGATTTTTTTATTATGTTGTAAGGAAATTATTGATATTAATAACCATGGTGCTAATAATAATATTGCTCCTCCTAAATCTGGTTGTAGTATTACACATAAAATTGGTAATGCTCCAAAGATTAAAAATTGTTTAATTAGTTCTTGATCATCCATAAGGGTATTATTAGCACGATTAGCAATACTTGCTAGTTTAAATATCATTGTTATTTTAAAGAACTCAATTGGTTGGATAGTTGGTAGAAATGGTATTTTAAACCAACCTTTAGCACCATTGATTTCTTTTACAAAGATATCACCAATAATAGGTGGATCTAGAGCTAGTATTACTAACATTACTATTAATATAATATTAATAATATCAATATATTTTTCACTTTTCCATAAATCGAATTTAGAAAACAGAAAGATAATAAAAAATCCTACAACTATCCCTATCCCTTGTTTGAGTACAAAGTTAATCGGGATACTATCTCCATATCCCACTAATTGTGGTGTAACACCATAAATAGTAATTAATGAACATATTGATAATAGACCGATTATCATTACTATTTTATTACGTCGATTATTAAATAATTTCTTAATAAAATACATATTACTCCTACTAAGTATATTATAACAAAATAACTAATATTAAAAATGTTATAATAAGATATGAATTATTATATTAATCGACTTAATGAATTAGCAAAAGAAGCAAGTATTAATGATGAAGTACCTATTGCTTGTTTAATTATAAAAGATAATCAGATTATAGGAGAAGGGGTAAATAATCGTGAAAAGAATAATCTGATTCATGGTCATGCAGAAATTAATGCAATTAATCAAGCAAGTAATAAATTAGGTAGTTGGAAGTTAGATGATTGTATTATGTATGTTTCAACAGAACCTTGTTTAATGTGTTATGGAGCTATAAAGCAATCAAGAATTAAAAAAGTATATGTTGCTAGTAAACAAGAAAGTAGTAAGAAACAATCTTTTAATTGTTATATTGAAGATGATGATCAATTAATAGATTATTCTTATGTTAATGAAGAAAGTCAAAATATAATAAAAGAGTTTTTTTTAAGAAAGCGAGGATAAATGTTAGATATTAAAAGATTAATCAGTGATAAAGATAATTGTATTAACCAATTAAATAAAAGAGGTAATGATTATACACAAATCATTAATCAAGTAATTGAGTTATATAATCAGTATTTAAGTTTAAAACAAACAAATGAAGAAAATAAACAAGTAGTTAATAGTAATTCTAAATTAATTGGAGAATATAAAAGAGAAGGTAAAGATGTTAGTGAGTTATTAAAAATAATAGAAGATGCTAAAGCTAACATTGATGAAAATAAAGAAAAAGAAATATTTAATCAATATCAAGATTTAATGTTACAAATTCCTAATATTCCGGCTAAAGATACACCTGTAGGTGTTGATGATAATGATAATGTTTGTGTTAAAGAATGGGGAGAAAAACCAAAATTTGATTTTGAAATCAAACCACATGAAGAAGTTGGAGAAAATCTTGATGGGTTTGATTTTAAACGTGCTACTAAATTATCTAAATCTCGTTTTGTTATAACTAAAGATACTGTAGCACGTTTAGAACGAGCAATTACTAACTTTATGTTAGATTCTCATACTAAACGTGGTTATACTGAATTTGGTATGCCTGTTATTGTTAATGAAGATACATTATATGCTAGTGGACAGTTACCTAAGTTTGCAGATGATTTATTTAAAATTTCTCGTACTAATAATGAAGAAGATGAATTTAGTGAAAACAAAAAAGATTTTTATTTAATTCCAACAGCAGAAGTATGTTTAGCTAATTTATATCGTAATGAAATTATTAATAAGGATGATCTTAACTTAAACTATTGTGCTTATACACAATGTTTTAGAAAAGAAGCAGGAAGTGCCGGTAGAGATACTAGAGGTATTATTCGAGTACACCAATTTGGTAAAGTAGAGTTATTTAAATATACAAAAGAAGAAGATAGTTTTAATGAATTAGATAACATGGTTGCTGATGCTGAATATATTTTACAAAGTTTAAAACTACCTTATCGTGTTGTAAGATTATGTAGTGGAGATATGGGATTTGGAGCTGCAGCTACTTATGATTTAGAAGTATGGTTCCCATCTCAAGATAAATATCGTGAATGTTCTAGTTGTTCTAATGTTTGTGACTTCCAAGCACGTAGAGCTAAAATTAGATATAAAGATGAAGAAGGAAACATTCATTATCCACACATGTTAAATGGTAGTGGGATGGCTACAGGAAGAATTCTTGCTGCAGTACTTGAAAACTATCAACAAGCTGATGGAACAATCAAGATACCTGAAGTATTAGTTCCATATATGAATCGTTAACAATAAATATAAGTGATAAAGTAAATACTTTATCACTATATTTTATGAAAGGAGCATGATGGAGATTTTATCACCAGTAAAAGATTATGATAGTGCTAAAGTTGCAATCCAATCTGGAGCAGATGCTATTTATTGTGCTCCGCCTAAGTTTGGAGCTAGAGTTAATGCTTGTATTGATTTAGAAGAATTAAAAAATATTATTTATTATGCTAATTTGTATGATGTAAAAGTATATATTACTTTTAATACTGTAATCTTTAATGATGAATTAGAAGATTTCTTTTATTTTCTTGATCAAATATATTTATATGGAGCTGATGGAATATTAATTCAAGATATTGGATTAATCAAACTTGTTAAAAACAATTATCCTGATTTAGAAATACATTGTTCTACACAGATGAATATTAATAACTTATCTGCTATTAATGGGGTTAAAAGCTTAGGTGTTAATCGAGTAGTATTGCCTCGAGAAATGAATCTAGATAAAATTAAATATGTTAGAGAAAATACTGATGTAGAATTAGAAGTGTTTGGACATGGAGCATTATGTGTTAGTTACTCGGGACTTTGTTTTGATTCTACCCTACTTGATCAAAAAAGTGCTAATCGTGGTCGATGTTCTCAATACTGTCGTATGGAACAAGAAATAATTAATAAAAAAACTAATAAGAGTATTAGAAGTGGACACCCTCTTAATTTAAAAGATTTAAATACAACTTCTTTATTTAAAGAATATCAAGAAGTAGGAATTGATTCCTTTAAAATAGAAGGAAGATTAAAACAACCAGAATATGTAATGGTTAATACAATGAACTATACTAACTTACGAGATCATAATAAGTTAGTAGTTGATCCTCATAAAGTTTATAACCGTGAATTTACTACAGGTCGAGTTAGTGGAGTTAATGGTGGTAAGTTAGTTAACTTAGACCGACCTAATAATAATGGTTATTATGTTGGTGAAGTAGTTGATATACATCCAATTAGTGATAAGAAATATAAGTATTATAAAAATGAAATAGTAATAAATACTAAAGAAGTAATAAATAAATTAGATAACTTACGTTTTATTACAACTAATGATGAAGTAGGACAAATAGTAGATATTTGTATTAATAATAATGATAATACATATACTATTTATTCTAATCTAGAGGTAGAAGTAGGTAATAAAGTTTATCGTACTGTAGATAATACCTTAGTAAACCAAGTAGAAGAATTAACTAAGACATTTAATAAAAGAGTTAAACAAAAAGTATTAGTTGATATTGATACTCGATACTTTGTAGTTGATGATAAAGTAGTTAATTTTGATCTTAACTTAATTAATGATCAAAACTACACTACAAGTAAGCATATTATTGATATGCTTAGTAAAACTAAAAACACAATGTTTGATTTAGATGTTAATTTAATTTATAATGAACCTATTAATATTTTAAATAAGAGTATAAAAGGATTAAAAAAATTAATATTACAAACTATTGTTAATAATAAATTAAAACATCGAGAATCAAAACTTATTACTAATAAACACATTAATAATAACTCATTACCACAAAATGATAAAGAGTTCTTTGTTGAAGTAAGAACTAAACAACAGTATGAAACTGTTGTTAATCGTTTTGCTGGTAATGTTGTGATTAACAACATTGATTTAGCCAAAGAAATTACTCCTCGTGATAATGATTATCTATTAATATCACGAGTAGTTTATGATGAAGAGTTTGAAGAAATTGATGATGTAGTTAATAAGTTTAACAATTTAGTTGTTGGTGAGATTGGAAGTTTATATCGTTATAAAGATTTAGGTAAAAATATAATTACTAACTTTACATTTAATACAACTAATAGTATTAGTCAACAATTTCTCCAATCTCTAGGTGTTAATAACACTTATCTTTCAATTGAACTAAATAATGAGCAGTTAAAAAACATGGCTAATACTAATAGTATTGTAGGTATATATGGAAGAATACCAGTTATGATTATGGATTATTGTCCAATTAATCATAATAAGACTAATACTTGTGGTAGTTGTAGAGCTTGTAGAAATGGTGATTATTACCTTCATGATAAATTAGATCGTAAGTTCCCTTTATTATATGAAGGTAATAATCGGATTGGAATGTATGCCAATACACCAATGTTACTTGATAATGAGTTAGAAGAGTTACAAGAATTTGGATTTAATAAGTTTTATATTAGTTTTACGGACGAAAAAGTTAAGGAAATAGATATGGTGTTAGATAAAATATTATATAATAAAGAGGTCGCAATAAAAACAAATACTGGAAGTTATTATAAACGTGTTTTATAGGAGGATATATGAAAAAATTAATTACGCAATTTAAAGAATTTGTACAAGAGACTGATTTCTCTACAGTTGCAATCGGGTTTTTAGTTGCAACTGCTGTTAAAGATTTATGTACATCGTTTTTTAATACAATTGTTACACCAATCTTAAATGCTATTTTAGGATTATTTGGTCAACAATCAAGTGAAGGTGTTGTAACAATCTTTAATATTCAATTTCAATTAAGTGATTTTGTAAGTCAAATTATTTCTTTCTTTGCAATGATGTTAATTGCTTTCTTCTTTATGAAAGGTTATAACTTTATTATTAAAGGTAAAGCTGATGTGGAAGTAGATGAAGATGATGAAGAAAGTGAAGAAACTAAATTACTTAGAGAAATTTTAGAAGAACTTAAAAAAAATAACAAATAAGGAATTTTATGGAAACTACATTTGCGATGATAAAACCTAACGCTATACAAAGAGGGTTAGCTGGCGAGATTATTTCTCGTTTTGAAAATAAGGGACTAACAATTAGTGCGATGAAAATGATTAATGTAAGTGAAGAACAAGCTAAAGCTCACTATAAGTGTCATGAAGGTAAAAGCTTTTATCCAAACTTATTAGAATCTATTACTAGTGGTCCCGTTGTTTGTTTAGCTATTAGTGGGGTTAATGCAATTGCTTTAGTAAGACATATGGCAGGAGCTACTAATCCTTTAGAAGCATTACCTGGAACTATAAGAGGGGATTATTCTGCTGATATGCGTCTTAATTTAATCCATACATCAGATAGTGAAGATAATGCTAAGTATGAGCTAGGGATATATTTTAGAGATGATGAAATAGTCACAACTTCTAAAAGTTTAGATCCATGGATCTTCTCATAGAGGAGTTAAATGGAGAAATTATTTTTAATGCTAGCGTTAGTAATTATTGTTTGTTCTTGGTTTGTAAACAAAGTAGTAATTAATACTAATAAAACACAAGAAGGTACATTATCACATACGAAAGCTCCACTTGATGGTGTTGAAGATGTAAAAGTTAGATTAGAAAATGAAGATTGTTTGGTAAAAATAAATTTGGATATTAAATTTGTTTATAACGTAGTTGAGCACAAATATGAAATTAGTGATGACAACGACAATATTTTAGAACAAAGAGTACAAGCAGTTGGTATAGTCAATAACAGTTCTATAGCACCAGTAAATTATTATGATATTATTATGATTGATTTATGAAAAAAATAGTTGTTATAGTCGGTCTATTATTAGTTGTTAGTGGGTGTAGCAATTGTGCTACTAACGATTACCAATGTCTAGTTGATACTAATCGTCAGGTTAAAGTGGAAGCTTGTAATCTTAGTGGTGAGCGTAAAGCTAATGTTAAAGTTAACATTGGTAATCAAACTAAGAATATTAAACGTGAATATTATGCCTATACTAATCAATATAAACAAGTTGTTTATGTAAGTGCTAAAGAATTAATTCTACAAACAAAAGCTGAAGAAAATCATAATGGAAGATTATGTGAAGATGAAGCTGATGTTAGTGGTACAGAAAAAAAAGAATATGATCAAGGTCATATAATTGCTGATGCATTAGGTGGAGTATCTAATGCTTATAATATAACACCAGAAAATAGTTATTTAAATCGTAAAGGTAGTAAATATAATTTAGAACAAGAATGGATTAGTGCTTTAAGAAATAATCAAAAGATTACTAATGTTAAAGTGGAAATTATTTATCCCAATAACTATACACAAACTCCAAGTAAATATAAGTATAGTTGGGAAGTGGATGGTTCTAAAAGAAGTTTAGAAATTGATAATATCGCATAGTAATGCGATATTATTGTTTTAAAAAGGAGTATAATGGCTAAGGTTGTAGTTGGTCTTAGTGGAGGAGTAGATTCAAGTGTCAGTGCTTATCTTTTAAAAGAACAAGGTCATGAAGTAATTGGTGTATTTATGCAAAACTGGGATAGTGCTCTAAATAATGATAAGTCAGATCCCTATTTAGATAAAAACCAGTGTCAAGCGGCTGAAGATTTTGAAGATGCAAGACTAGTGGCAGAGAAATTAGATATACCAATTTATCGTGTTAACTTTGTTCAAGAATATTGGGATAAGGTATTTACTAAATTTTTAAATGATTATAAAAAGGGTCTTACTCCAAATCCCGATGTATTTTGTAATAAATATATTAAGTTTGATGCATTTTTAGATTATGCGATCAAACATTTTGATTGTGACTACATTGCGATGGGACATTATGCTCAAAAAGTTATTGAAGAAGATGGAAGTATAAGAATGCTTAGAGGAGCGGATGCTAATAAGGATCAAACATACTTTTTAGAACAACTAAGTATTGCCCAATTGGAAAAAAGTTTGTTTCCTATTGGTCACTTACAAAAAAGTGAAGTTAGAAAAATAGCCCAAGAACAAGGATTAGTTACTGCTAATAAAAAAGATAGTACCGGTATTTGTTTTATCGGTGAAAGAAACTTTAATGACTTTCTTAAAAATTATATTAAAGAACATCAAGGGAACTTTGTTGATAAAGATACTAACTTAGTTGTAAAACCTCATAAAGGAATGATGTTTTATACTATTGGACAAAGACATGGTTTAGATATAGGTGGTGATAAAAGATTTAAACCATTACCTTGGTATGTAGTAGGTAAAAAGTTAGATGAAAATATAGTATATGTTTCACAAAGAGAAGATCAATATTGGTTAAAAAGTAATAAAGCAATAGTTAGAGATATTAATTATATTGGATATGATAAAGATACAATTACTAGTGCTAAATTTAGATATAGAAGTTGTGATAGTAAAGTTCTAGATTATAAATGGATTGATGAAAACAGTATAGAACTTTACTATGAAGAAACACTAGCTGTAACTCCAGGACAAGCTTGTGTATTTTATAATGGTGATATTTGTCTTGGTGGTGGAGAGATAGATAAAGTTTATTACAATGATGAAATAAGAGGAATAGAATAGTGAAAAGAATAGGAATTATAATTAAACGTAAACGTTTAAACAGTTATGAAAATACTGCTTTTAGAAAAGAAGCAGGTAAACTTGGACTTAATTTAGACTTTATCTTTATTGAAGATGTTAGTGTTAAAATAACAAATGAAGGTGTTAAACTTTATTATCTTTCCCAAACCTTTAATGATTATGATTTTATCTTTAATAGATTAGGTAGTGGGATTACAAATAAAGAAAGTTGTATCGTTGATGCAATTAGTTGTGTGTATAAAGTTTATAATAATGGTAGTTGCGCTCAATTACTTAAAGATAAATTTAGAACTAGTTTAATTTTACAACAACATAATATTAGTGTAATTCCAACTATGATTAATGAAAAAAATATAAAGTTAGATACTATTAATAAACTAATGGAGTATCCATTAGTTCATAAAAGTAATTCAGGAAGTATTGGTAAAGGAATCTATAAAATAGATAATCAAGAGCAATTAAATCAGATGATGGAGTTTTCTGATTTAATTGCTAAGGACTATTTTTATTTATTACAAGACTTTGTTGACTATAAACCTGGTGAAGATATTCGTGTTATTATGTTTAAAGATAAAGTTGTTGGTGCAATGAAACGTCATAGTGATGGAGAAGACTTTAGAACTAACTTTAGTATTTATCAACAAGCAACACCATTTAGTGTTAATGATAAATTATTAAAGCTATGTCAACAAGTAATGAAAACATTACCTGTTGATATAGCTGGGATTGATTTACTAGAAACTAAAGATGGATATGTAGTTTGTGAAGTAAATTCTGCTCCTGGTTTTATGGGACTTGATTCAGTTAGTAATAAAAATATTGCAAATAAGTTAATTTATGAGGGATATAAATTGTTGGAGGAATAATGATTAATCATGATAAATTAATTAGTTATTTAAAGAAGTGGCTAGAGAAACAAGAACAAGTTAGTAAAACGAGGGAAGAAATGGATAGATATAAAATTGAAGCTAATCCAAGTTTTATTATTGGATTTTCATTTGTTCTTATGCATTTATTTGCTTTTTTTGGTATTTTGTTAGGGATTAAAATATGTACTCAGACTAGGTATTATAGTTATATATTATTATCTATAGTTTCCTTAATAGTAGTGGTTTGGTATGATCGTGAATTTATTAAATATAGAAAGAGTCCTAGAAATAAAATTGATAAGTTATCAATGTCGAGGTTATTGTTTGTACCAATAATACTTATAGCTTATTTAATGCTTTCTACATACAATGGAGTATTGATAATAACTTTATTATTTGTAGCTATTATTGGTTTAGGTATATTATTGTTTATTGCTCGTGTATATTCACCATATTTTAGAAATGTTAATTTGGTAGATATTTTTATATTGATTTCTTTTATAGGATCATTAATACTTACTTTTTGTTTAGCACAACAAGGTAATGATACGTTAGCTGTTATTTCTTTATCTATGTTTGGTGTTTCTCTTTGTTTATTTTTTATTGTTGAGATTATTACAACTTGTTTATATCGTAAGAATAGAGATGAACTATATGGTATAGAAAAACCAAAAGATTTATTTAATAGTTAAATTATTTATTCATTTATTAATTATTAATTGTTATAATATAATTGTTGGATTGGAGAATTATGAGTAATGTTAGTGAAGAAATATTAATTAAAGAAGTACATAGTGGAGTTGAAATAAAAGAAGAAAGTGTTAGAAATACTCCTGTTAGATATTTAATTAAAGCTTGTGTTTCAGGTTTAATAATTTTTCTAGGGTATTTAGCATATTTTTGTTTAGCTACAAATTTTAGTGAAGTTAATGGTGTTGATATTCATCATTTTGGAAAATTTATGGCTAGTGTTTTCTTCCCATTATGTTTAATTACTATTTATTATACAAAATCTGAATTACTTACATCTAATATGATGATGGTAAGTGTAGCCAAATTCTTTAAGAGAATAAATTGGTCGACATTATTTAAAATATTGTTATTTTGTTTTATAGGTAATGCACTTGGTGGAATCGTCTTTGGCTTAGTTGTTGCTCCAACTAGTGTAATGGATTCAATGTATGAAACTATTGCAACAACTGTAGAAGCAAAAGAAAACTATATTGCTAATCAACAATACATTGATTGTTTATTTAGAGCAATTCTTTGTGGAATATGTATAAATTTACCAATGGTAGCAATCTATAAAAATAAAAATATGGATGGAATTACTAAATTCTTATTAATGTTTTTTGGTGTGTTTATATTTGCTTATTTAGGTTTTGAACACTCAGTTGCTAATACTGTATTATTTGAAATGACTTGGTTATATGAATTATTTCATCATATAACAACTCCAGTTGTAGATATAAATGCAATATACAATGTAATTATTGTTATTATTGGTAATATGATTGGTGGAGCAGTTATTGCTATAATGTATAGTATTGTTTATAATAAAAAATAATTCTCTACTCTTAAATTAGGAGGTTGTATGGAAGAAATAATTGAAAATTTATTTAAATCGGGATTGAATCAAAATGGTGAAGTTGTTGATGCTAAAACAGGTAAAACAATTTATTGGAATAGAAAAAAAGTTGTTCCTGAAGACATGCTAGATGGTTTTGAATTCAAAAAAGTTATGTTATTGTATCGCAAAGGAATGATTAGTAGAGATCAGTTTTATCAACTGGTAGAAAATCCGGGTGCTTTGCATTTTGTGGAAGAATAAGGAGGGAAAATGGATGTTAAAATTAATAACGAAGATTTTGGAATGTTTTTAGTTTCGGACAGTGTTATGAGTGGGGAAAAGATTGCTGAAGTAGCATATCGCTATGATGTTGATAGTGAATGTGCTAACGGTTGGGTAATTCTAGATTATAACACAGCACAGGACCTAGAAAACCCTCAAGGGTTGAGTTATTATAGTGCGGTTGATGTTTTTAATACTATTCCTGTTCTTTTTGAGTTATTTAATTGTAAACCAGGAACAAGAATTAAATTTTTATATGAGGAATATGATGGGTATCCGATGTTTAGTAGTTTGTTAGACCTATATACCCAAGAAGAAACAGATATACCAACATTTTTAAGTAAAACCTATCAATAAGTAACGGAAATTGATAACTTAATTGATTAAAAATAAAACTTTAAATTTAAATTGTGTTATAAAATAGTGCAAGACAATCATTACATGGTGGATTAAGTACTATTTGCCACCTTTATAAAAGGTGGTTTTTATTTTTAGTTTCCCGTATGTATTATCTTGTGCAGAGGAGGGTTATGAAGAAGTTACTTGTAGTGTTTTTGATAATTTGTTCTTTTATATCGTTAAATGCTGTTAGTATAAACGTTGATGTTTTAGAACAAAAACACCCTTCTGTAATTAATGAAAATACAAATAGAATTTTCACTAAGAAAAATAAAATATATGATTACGATGAAAAGATAGACGAAATTTTTAATGATGAAAATCAGTTAAAAGAAATTAATAAAGTTGAAACAAGTGTTACAAAAGACGATTTATTTAAATCAAATACAGATTGGTATACACCAAGCGACGAAAATAAGAAAAAAGACAGGTTAGAATATATAATTATTTTTTTGTGTGCCGTAGTTCTTGTTTTATTAACCTATTTGTTTACAATCAAAAGGAATAAAAATGGAAATAAAAATATCGATAACTGATTCAAATAATAATATTGTTATTTGTTGTGATGATCGAAACGTTATTAATGATGTTTTGGAAGTTTTGAAAGAAAAATCTTTAATAAGAAGTGAAGAACACAAAGTATACTCTAAACGCCTTAAAGTGAGTTTAGATATTTTTGAAACGTTTGAAAACAACTTGATTCAAACAGGAGATACAATTTATGTCAATTAAATACGAAATTTCACTAACTATGCTTAATGCTAGAAATCAAATAGATATAGAGAAAATAATTTTTATACAACCACATATGGTTAAATTAACATATTCGTTAAATGGTAATAAAATTATATTTGATGCAAAAATTGATGAAAAAGATTTGCTAAGTAATCAATCTTTTGGTATTGTCGAAAAACTGATAATTGTTAAAAATACATTGAATACATCTTCGCTAGATGAATTTTATGAGTTTTCTCTAAATCCTTATAATTTAGTTGTTCTTCCTAATTTAGATGTAGAGATTGTGTTACGAGATGTTAAATCTAATTATGATGAAGAAGTGTTTGTTGAAAAAGTGAAATCTCTGCTTTTCAATTTAATTCAACCTAAATTCAAATATGAGGATTACTTTTGTGGTGGATATGATTTGGTACAAGGGAATAAATTGTTGGAAAAATATGTTGATGTGAAAAGAATAGATGATTTTAATAAATTATTAGATCAAGATATTTTTATAGAAAGAGAAAAAATTAATACTGGGTATCGTTTACAGACTAACAAATCGTATAAATTTAGTAAATATTATAAGATAGTTAGTTTATTAACAATTGTTGTTTTATCATTAGCTCTGTTTACTTTTATTAATAAATATGAGTTTTCACAAACAACAAATGATATAAAAACAGATTTCATAAATCAGGAATATAGTAGTGTTATTGAGAAAAGTAAAAATATAGACATTAAAAAATTAAGTAATGAAGATAAATATATAATTGCAACTAGTTTTGTTAAACTGGAGACTTTACCGCAGGAGAAAATGAATTTTGTATTATCTCAAATAGCACCAAATACAAATCAGCATGTTTTAAATTATTGGGTTTATTTGTCACAAGATAATTTTAAAAAAGCATACGAAGAAGCTTACGATGCAAACGATACTGATTTATTGATATATGGTTATTTAAAAGAGTTAGATTATGTTAATAATAGTGGAACTTTAAGTGTTGATGAAAAAACTAATAAGAAAAAAGAATTAGAAAATAAAATAGAAGAATTAACTAAAGAGGAATAATGAGAGTATTTACAATTAATAACGATAAGGTTGGTTCTTATTTTCTTAAAAGTAATATCATAATAAATAACACTAAATTTACTGTTATCAACGATAAAGTTTTTTATGAAAAACAAGATACTACTATTTCTAGCGTTGAGCTGAATCAATGGATAGACATTAATGATGAAAAATTTTTGATTCTAAACGATCAATACTATCAATATGAGTATAATGGAAAACTATTGTTATCTCCTTTTGGTGATATAGTTACCGATTCAACTATTTTGATAGAAAACAACATGATGAATATTGAAAGTTGTTCTTTGTTGTGCCATAACAATAAATTAGTTGATAACAAAGAGATTCTGCTTCAAGAAGGTGATGAAATAATAGTTGATAATTTGGTTTTTACTTATCATTACGATTCTATAATTTCTTGGGGAAAACCTTTTGATAGAACAAAATTAAAACTAAATAAAGAAGTTGAGTATCATAACCCTGTTTACGAGAAATCTCCTAGGGTGTTTTATCGGTTTGACGAAAAAGTAGTTGATTTGCTTAATCCGCCGGGAAAAGAGAAAATTAGTAAAAATAAACTTGTTCGGATTATAATTCCTCCGCTTATATCTATATTAGCGACAGGATTAATGGCGTATTTTACTCGTAGAGGTATATTTGTTATAATCGCTGCAATTACAACCATTTGTTCTTTAACTTTTTCAATTACTTCTTTCTTTCAAGAGAAAAAACAAATAAAAAAAGAAAATAAAAATAGAAAATTAAAATATAATGAGTATTTATTGGACCAAAGAAAAGAGCTTTTTGATTTATATAACAACGAGGTAGAAATATATAATTATATGTTTCCATCTGCAGAAGATATTTCATTATTGATAAATAGTTTTTCCTCAAGAATATATGAAAAAGATAGCAAAGATTCAGATTTTTTAAGGGTCTCTATGGGTTATACAGATGTTGACCCTCATTATCAAATAAAATTTAACAATAATGTTCTTGAATTAGAAGAAGATGTTTTAGTTAATAAAACTAAGGAATTATATAGTCATTATAACAAAATAAAAAACGTTAAATATAGTGTGGATTTAAAAGAGAACCACATAGGTGTTATTGGAGAAAGAAGATTAGTTTTTGATGAGATTAAAAGACTGATTCTTGAAATTTCCTGTTTTCATTCTTACCACGATGTTAATCTAGTTTTGTTGTATGACCAACAATATAAACAAGACTTTCAATTTGTTGATTGGTTGAGACATGCAAAATTAGAAGGTGTCAATGTTACAGCAAATATATTTAATAACAAGGTTAAAGAACAAGTTTTATCAAGCCTTTATCAAATATTAAGACAAAGAGCAATGCAGGTGAAAGAGGAAAAAGAAGAAAATAAATTTTCTCCTTACTTTGTAATGTATATTGATGATATTTCTTTAATTGTTAATCACCCAATAATGGAATTTTTACAAGGAGATTCAAATTTAGGAATTAGTTTAATACTCAGAGTTGATAAATTTAGTGATTTACCGTCAAACTTTAAGACTGTTTTCGTGTTAAAAGATAGATTTAATATTGATTTAGTTCTTTTAAATGGACAAAAACAGAACCTAAGATTGTTAAGAGACAAAATAGATACTGTTGATATAGATACCACATGCAGAAATCTTGCAATTTTGGATCATCAGTTAGGAATGAGTAATTCAATTCCTGATATGGTGACTTTTTTAGAGATGTATAAGGTTGATAAAGTAGAAGAATTAGATGTTATTAATAGATGGAACAACTCCAATATTTATGAATCAATTGAAGTTCCTCTTGGTTTGAGAGGAGATAATGATATTGTTTATTTAAATTTACATGAAAAATTTCATGGTCCTCACGGATTAGTTGCAGGAACAACAGGTAGTGGTAAAAGTGAGATTATTCAAACATACATTCTTAGTTTGGCAGTAAATTTCTCTCCTTATGATGTTGGTTTCTTGTTAATTGATTTTAAAGGTGGAGGTATGGCAAACTTATTCAAGGGATTACCACACCTAATGGGAACAATTACAAATCTAGACGGTGCAGAGAGTATGAGAGCACTAGCAAGCATAAAATCAGAATTGAAAAGAAGACAAACTATTTTTAACGAAAATAATGTTAATAACATAAATTTATATACAAAATTATTCAAACAAAACCCTAATCTAGAACCTCTGCCTCACTTATTTATAATTAGCGATGAATTTGCTGAGTTGAAAAAAGAACAACCCGAGTTTATGGATGAGCTTGTAAGTGTTGCTCGTATAGGTCGAACTCTAGGAGTCCATTTAATACTTGCTACACAAAAACCTACTGGGGTTGTTAACGATCAAATTTGGTCTAACTCTAAGTTTAAACTAGCGCTAAAAGTACAAGATGAATCAGATAGTAAAGAAATATTAAAAACTCCTGATGCTGCTTACATAACGAAAACAGGTAGAGCCTATCTTCAAGTTGGGAATAATGAAATTTATGAGTTGTTTCAATCTGCTTGGAGTGGAGCAACTTACGATAGTGAATCTGATGATGAAGTAGAAGAAATTGATAAACGAGTTTATCTAGTAAATGAACTGGGTCAAAAACAACTTTTAAACCAAAGTTTAAGTGATGTTGTTGATGAACAAAAAAATTATACACAATTAGATGCTGTTATAGAACATATTAGTACTGAATACAATAATTGTGATTTTGCCCAAGTTAAAAAGGCTTGGCTACCTCCTTTAGAACCTATGATTATTAATCCTAGCGTTTTAAACTATAATTTTATTGATTTGAATACTATAGATAGTGTTGATTTGTCTGCTAGTATTGGATATGTTGATATTCCAGATCAACAAAATCAAAAAGAAATTTCAATTGATTTCGCTTCAGATAGTAATCTGGTTGTTTACGGTTCTAGCGGTAGTGGTAAATCATCATTTCTTTTAAATGTAATAGTTGATCTAGCAATCAAAAATAACCCTGAAAATTTATCGTTTTACATTATAGATTTAGGTAATGCTGGGCTTGTAGGGCTTAAAAAACTAGTACATGTTGCTGATTATATAAATTTTAACTCGTTAGATAAAATTAAAAAGTTAATTAATAGAGTTGATAGAATATTAAATCAGAGAAAAGAAATGCTTGATGTATATTCGGTTCAAAATGTGTCCATTTTAGAAAAAGTATCAAAAGATAGAATTCAAAGAATCTTTATTGTTGTTGATAACTATGATGCTGTTAAAGAACTTGATGATTCAGTAAGTAAGTTTTTTGAATTAATTTCAAGAGATGGACCTAGTTTAGGTGTATATTTGGTTACAAGTGCTGCAAAATCTAGTTCTATAAAAACAGCGATCACAAATAACTTGAAAAATAAAATTTCTTTATATCAAAATGATAGCAGTGAATATAGTGTTTGCGTTGGTAAGACCAAATATGCAATTAATGAAAAACATAAAGGTCGCGCATTAGTAAAATTAACAGATGTTTATCAAATGCAAACTTACACACCGTTTAATTTAGAAGATTTAGTAGAATTTAATGATAATTTATCGTGTTTTATTGAAAAAATAAATAACGAGTTCACAGGGTTGAAACCTAAACCAATTCCTGAAATTCCTGATAAATTCATTTCAAGTGATTTAGATAATTATGATTTTGAAGATGAAAATGTCACGGAAAATATAGTGGGTGTAACTACTAGTGATGTTTTAAAAGTTGGACTAGAAAGTATACCTCCATTGTTTGTTGTTCTAGGACCTAATAAATCTGGTAAAACAAATGTTTTAAAATTGTTAATCAGTCAATTAGATTATCCACCGTTTATTATAGATAGTAATAGAAACGGTTTAGTAACATATAAGAACAAAGAAGGTTGTCATTATGTAAATTCAATAGATGAATTTAATGAATTTTTTGAAACGTTAACCGAAGAAATAGAAATTCGTATCAGTTATGCAGAAGAAGCTTTTGAGTCTGGTGAATTCTCGAGTTATCAACAATACTATGAAAGTTTACCGGATAAAGTGGTGTTTATTGATGACGTCGATGATTTTATTACAAACTATAATTCAATTTGTGATGTTGGTCGTCTTGTAAAAGATGCTATGAATGTAAATATCAAGTTTATTATTGCAGTTAATAGTGTAAGTAAGAAGGTAACTGTTACAAGTGATAAAGAAGATCTAATTAAACTAACTAAGGCAAGTGTTGACTATTTAGTATTAGGTAATCAGTCTACTTTCGCAATTGTTACAATACCTTCTAGTAAAATACCTAAACTAGGATATGGTATATTAGGTACAAATGGAGAGTTGATATCTATAAGGATACCTCTAGCAAAGGAGTAGTTAATGGGAAAAACTGTAGAAGAATATACTTGTGAAATTAATAGTAATGATAGTACTATTGAAAATAATAATAGTATTATCAATAATACAAGTAAAGAAATAGAAGATTTTAAATCAACCAGAGATGCAATTTATCAACATCTTAATGAATTAGATGAATATTATAATGATATGAAAAATAAAGGAATCGGGAATAATATTAGCAATAGTTATTGGCGCGGTTCTAATAAGGATAGTTTTGAAACCACAGAATTGTCTAGAACTAATTCAGAATATGGATTTTATTATTGGTCTCTTAGGGAAATATTGGATAATGATATTAGTGAGTTAATATCATCAAGAGAGGAATCAATAGAATTACTTAAAAATCAAAACAAAAAATTAGAGAAAACAAATGATATTTTGAAAGGCGAAAAAAGAAAATTAGAGTAGGAGTGTTATGAAAAAAGAAGATATTTTACCGTTAGGATCGGTTGTTCAAGTGGAAGGGGAAACTAAGAAGTTAATGATTGTTCAAAGGGCAATGATGACTCAATTAAGAGATGGGGAATTTTATTTTGATTATGGAGCTTGTTTTTATCCTGAAGGAATTTTAGGTGAAGAACTATTTTATTTTAATCATGAAAATATTTCTAACATCGTTGATAAGGGAGTGGTTACAGACGAAGAAGAACTTGCTAGAAATAGTGTTTTTAAAGCATACCAAAATAATAAACATAAAAAGAAAGATATTGAAAAAGAAAGAAAAGGGTGGTAAAATGTATGATCAAACTATAATTGCTTTTAATATACAAGATACTAGAAATGCTATAGATAGTCTTAAATTTTTAGCTAGTTCGTATTCAAGTAATGCAGGTAGTGATAGTGAATATGTTAATTATGTATCGACAGGTTCAGTATATAATCCAAATGTAGAAGTAAGCACTCTTTTGGTTACTGATGTAATTGATAGCAGTGTTGATGTATCTTCGTTTGTTGGAAAAATGTCAAACGCAAAGACAGTTAGTAATTTTTTTAAGATAGCTACCGATAATGACGGTACTCAAGGTATGTTAGTTGAATTAATGAAAAGAATCTATAAAATGGAAGAATTAATAATGCACGATGTCTCAAATTTAGAAACGATAGTTGGTTCAGTTGAAGATTTTGATAATTCACAGAAAGTAAGATAATTTATGCAAAGTAAAAGTTATAAAATAACAAAAATAATTTGTGCATTTTTAATAATTATATTTAGTTTTTTGGTAGGTTATGTTTATGCAAATAACAAAGAAACTAGAAATGAAGTTAATGATTCGTTAAAAATAGCTATAGTAAATAATGATCAAGGGATAGAAATAGATGGTCAAACTATAGCATACGGTGATGTTTTTTTAAGAAGTTATAAAAAAGATTCTCATTATGAGTTTACGAATATTAATGGTGCTAAACAAGGTCTGCAAAACGGAGAATTTAGTGGATATATTGTTATTCCTGAAAACTTTTCTAGAGATATTTGTAGTTTACTAACTGATAAACAAAAATCGGTTATAATCTATGATATCGTTGACAATAATACTAATCTAACTAAACCAACATTATCGTTGGTAAACGAAGTGATAGATTCTTTAGATAATCAAATTACAGAAGGATATTTAAGAGATATTCTTTCTAATGTAACAAAGTCAGCTAATAAGGGACAAGAAATACAGGAAAATTTAGAAGAAAATAATATTTTGATAAATCAAATTAGTTCGACGCAGTGGCTGCAACCTTTAGATTTACAGGAAGCTATTAAGTTGAGTGTGTCTGATGAAAATATAAAGTCATCACTATCGAGTTTAGACGGAATTAAAACAGAAATTAGTAATAATTTAGAGAATAACTTTTCATCTGAAAATACTGATTTCTCTAATGTTGAAAATAATTATTTAAGTATTGACAACACCTTATCTAATTTAGACAAATCTAAATACTATAATATTTCTACTGACTTTTTGAGTTTAGTTGATGAGTATGAATTAAAGAATAAAGATGGAAGTCCTTTATCTATTTGTATCGATAGAAATTCAGCAAAACTATATGTAGAGATTCGTGGAGAATTAGTAGCATCAAATAAATTGAATTCATATAACATAGTTAGTAGTTCATCAGAAGAAGGGTCATATATTGATGTTTCAACTATAAGTAATAGTTTAGTTTCTAAGGATAAAGAACAAAATAAAACGAATATTTCTATATATAATCATAATTTTACAATTTATGGTAGTGACATTGAGATTGTAAATGTTGATGGACTAACTACTATATATAATGCTTACAAGATAGAAACAGCAAATAATTCGTATTATCCTATAGATAACAAAATACAAATTCAATTCAAAAATTCAACATCTGGTTATCAATCTTCAGATTTTGTTGAGATGGTTAATTATAATAAAACATCTGCTTCTTTATTAAGAGAAGTTATGAACCAATATTCTCTAAATCCCAATCAATCTATAGGTGAAGTTATCAATTACTTATCTGATAATCCTAGTGATGATGTTATAGACAACTTATCAAAAATTGATAGTAATGTAAATGTTGTTAGTTATTTGAATTCTGTAAACCCATATATGTTTGATCAATTTTTATCTTCTTATTTGGAAAATCAAAAAGGGATAGAGTATAACACAACAATCAATCGTATGTATAACGATTATGATATTATAGGTCAAACAAATGTTGTTGAAGGGAATACTATTGCAGTAAACAGTATAGTAATAAATAATCAAGATATATTCTCTCTTGATGAATTAAAGACACAAATTAATGTTCTGAGAACGAATTTTAATCTTTTAATTTCTTCGGTTGTTAAAAATATGGATTATTCTATAATAGATACAACTAGTAATGAAATTGATGAGAGCATATCAGATTATATAACTGAAGTTAGAAAACAAATTCTAGATATGGACAACATTACTGATAATAACAAAAGTAAAATAGAATCATATTTAACCACAATAAAAGATAACATAACAAATCAAACAACTGAGATTAAAAATGGAATAATTGGAAACAATAATAATTCAATTTCAGCAGTTTCGTCGTTAAATGATAATTTAGATTTTGTTATCAAGACTGGTAGCGTAGATGAACAAACATTAAAATTTTTATCATCGAGTATTAAAAGCAAAGTAGAAGGTGTTGAAGATACAGAGGAACAAGAACCTGAAAATAAAACATCTAAATACTTGTTAGTTTCTGGTTTAATAGTTGCTATTGCAGGAATAAGTTATTGTATTTATCGGGAAAATAAACCCAATAAGTAACGGAAGGGAGTTTTATGGTTTATAAAGAAAGTCAAGTTTGTTTAGTAGATGAATGCCATATTGAATATAAAGATATTAGCAAGTTGATTGATAAATGTCTTGATTTACAACAAAGATTTACTTTGATTTCCTCTGTTCATTTGGATTTAATTGAAAAGATATCTGCTTTGCAAAACCAAGGAAAATTGAGTGAAAATGTAAAAAGTTATTTTAAAGATGTACATACTGTATTAATTACCACACTATCAGCCGCTATACAAGAATATTATACTCAAGTTGTATTATATTCTTGTAGATTTCAAGAAGTGGAAAATAATCCAGAAGCAATATTAGATTTAGAGTATTTTGAAAAAATAAAATTGGAAATGAATGATTTTGTTACTATATTTGATGAAAAAAATAACATCATAAAAAGTAATTATGAAGAAATCAATAAATTCGTTGGTAAAGAATTTAACTTTGACATAAACATTAAAAATGCACTAACAGAGTATGTTAATGTCATCGATAAAAGAATTGGTGAAGTAGAGTCTCTAAACAGTTACAATAATGAATTCTCACTACTTGAAGAAGTTTTAATTCGTTATGATCGCTTTATGGAAGATGCTTTACAGATAAATATGAATGAATATGTTCCCGAATCTATTTATAACCTAGATAGTTTTCAGATGTTAATCGAAGTTAATTTATTATGCTTCGAAGATATCATGAAAAACGAATCGATGGTTAATGAACAAATTCAAAATGGTATATATCAAGCAAGAAAATCATTGGAAAAAAATAGAAATGTTTTTTGGTCTACGACTTTAAAAATAGCAGGAACTGTAGCAGGAATAGCAGCAATAGTATGTACTTTAGGTATGGCAACTCCTATTGTTACTGCTATTGGTGTTGGTGCAATGATGGCGGGAGCAACATCAGTTGCTTTCGATGCTTCTAATGTGGCAGAAGCTTATCATAACCTAAACAAAGCAAAAGCGGGAGAAGCTAATCCTGCAAGCGGAAATTGGATGCGTGATGAAGTTTTAAGAGTTAGCGATGAAAAATATTCAGAAATTCAATATTGGGTTGATAATACCTACGGATTGTTATCTTTTGCGTATACAGCAGGATTAGGTATTCCAAAAGGTACCAATTTATCGAGTTCTCCTAAAGCTTGGGCGTCCAGCTATGCTAAGGGTCTTGGGAAAGAAACGTTACAAGAAGCAATAGACCAACAAGTAGAGCAAGCTATATACGCAATAGGTGGAGAGAAAGCTTCTACGACGTATCAAATTCTAAATCTATCAAGAAGTTACAAAAATTTAGTCAAACCCCAAATTCAAAAAGGAACACGTTTCTTAAAGGACTTTAGTAAGAATTCAACTCAGAAGGTTCACAACCGTCTTAAGAATATGATAAATGATTATAATACTAAAACAGGAAGAAACTTGAAACCTGATATTAATAAAATTAATGATGCTGAAGTTTGTATGGATATCAAAGACTTATCTAAAGGTGGTAAAGTTAACTACACTAAGAAAAAATTCATAGATGAATTTGGTCCTGAGAGATATACTGAATTAAACAACTGGGTTTCAACGGTAAAAGATAGAGGATTTATTTTAGAAACATCTGGGGGTATAACCAAGATAAAATATATCGATATTGATGGTTCTGTTGATAAAGTTATTACTAATAAAGACCCTAAACTTAAACACACTAAGAAAAATACTAATGGGAAAAAAGAGGTTAAAGTAGTTAATCATGGTACTGATGTGAAAGAAAGAAATCCTAATTTTTGGCAAAATTTAAGTTATAAGCAACTAATAAACACTATTAAAAGATTATCTTACGATGATCTAGTAACTATTACCAGCTCATTAGAAGATGTAACACACTATACTGATGGTACCCCTAGAGAATTTATAAATAGTGATGGTTCACAGGGTTCGAGACCTCATGAATCTAAAAAAAACAAGTTAGAATTTGAAGAAGGAGTTTTTGAACGGTCTAATCTTGATAATGACGGTTGCTTGCGAGATGATGATAATAAAATAATAGATTGGAAACCTGGGGATGATAGAAGAGGGAAGGTTGATTTAGGGCATGTTAAGGATCTTGAGTACAAGAAAATTTTCCTTTTATATAAAAAAGGGTTAATTAGCAAGCAGCAAGTACAAGAAATACATAACGATCCAGAAAATTTTGTTTTTCAGTCTATCTACGATAACAGGAGTCATAAAAATGAAGGGAATTAATCAATTTGAAAGTTATAAAAAACTTAGAGAGCGTCGCTATTTTCATGCACTAAATCCAGAACTATTAACCTCAAATTGTCCCGAAGAAAATAAAGCTATTGTACTAAATTACATCGATGAAGGTTTTGATGTGAACGTAAGAGGAACGGATACCGATAAAGGTTATTATCCTCTAGAAGCATTTTTTTCTGACTTTTATTACCTTCCTAGAAAAAATGGTGAAACCATGTTTATTCCTCCTAACGTAGTATCATTTGTTGTTGATAATCTTATATTGGCAGGAATAGATCCTAATCTTAGTGAGAGAGGATTAGGAGCCTTGTTTTATGCTACTTGGCATTTATCTTGGGACCCGTGCCATTATGAATCGATTAAAAAAATGATTTTATATGGATATGATATGAATACATATCTTCCTGATAAGGAACAAACAATAAATGAATGGGTAAACATGCTGAAAAATCCTGTTGGTTATGTTGATAAACTAAACAAATGGAACGATTTAAGAGAGGAGTTGAAGGAATTAGATTATGATACCGAGTGATGAAATTATTGAAAATTTTTTTGAATCAGTAAATCCTCTAGAATGTATGCCTCAATATGTATATGATGAGGAAAAAATGAAATATCATCAAAAAGTAATAACGGATTATATTAAGGCTGGATATGACATTAATGTAGGTAAACCATCTGGAGAATATCAAGGATTAAACCCTTTAGAATATTTCTTTGCGTCATTTCAATACCCTTATATTAGAAGTATTGGAGAATTATGTTATGAAAGAGAAGAAATGATATTAAAACATGTCCATTGGTTTATTGATTTAATGTTAGAGAATGGAATAGACCCTAATTACAATTATTGGGACGATGGAAGAACCGCTTTATTCTATGCTATTCTTAATTTTCATATTGTTTATGATGATTATGAAATATACAGAAAATTGATTGTGTATGGGTATGATATAAATACAGAGATTAAAGACCTTGGATGGAGCATAGTTGTTTGGGCACACTATAGAAATTATCTTGATTTTGATGTACTACAACAATTAGTTGAATGGAACGATAATAGGGACAAATTAGAAGGTGAAAAGTATAAGGGGAAAGATGGATATAAAAAAAGAAAAAGATTTTTTTCGTTTATGCGATTGTAATGGATTTAGCAACGATGAATCTAGAAAAACAAGAATACAAGAAATGATCAAAAATAATGAGGTTGATGTTAACTTTGAATTACCAAGACAAAACTTCAATGCTTTAGAGTACTTCTTCTTTACGTATAATGCAAATAATGATGAAACAAGAAGAGAAATGCAAGAAGAGATAAGCATTGATGACATAAATTTCGTATTAGATGTTTTTTTAGATAATAATATTGATCCTAATCATGAGCTTCTTAGTGGTAAAGATGCATTGTTTTTTGCTGTATTAGGATTATATTGGAATACAGATTATTGGTCTGTATTAAAAAAGATGATCGATTATGGATACAATCCATATCGTGAAACAGAGGATGGAGTAAATACAATTAGTATTCTTGAATCAAAAGGAGAAAAAGAACTAAAATCAAAATTAGAGGAGTGGTATGGCAATACAAATAGATAATAATGATTATGGTATGTTTCTAATATCAGATAGTGTTTTAGCAGGGTTAGAAGAACCTTGTGTTGCTTATCGTAATGAACCAAGACACAAAGGAACTAATGGTTGGATGATTTTGGATAGACAAACAGCTTTTGACATGAGTAATGCAACACCAGCGAGATATTGTAATGCTGTTGATACGTTTAGAGCAGTACCAATCATGTATGAGTTGTTTGATTGTAAATATGGAACAAGCATTCAGTTTGATTATGAAGACTTTGATGGACAACAAATTATGGTTGGTTTATATGATTTAGAAAAAGATTGTGAAACTGATATTGATACATTGTTAAATGAATAAAATTTAGTAGATATAGGAAAGGATCATTATGAATATTAAGACAATATGTTTTAATTATTTAGTTGGATATTTATAGGTTAATATTAACTTGTAGTATCAAAAAACACTAGAAAGGAGATGATGTTATGATTAAAATTGATAGAGATAATTTATTAACAAATAAAGCTGATTTGGATAAAGCTAAAGAAGATTTCAACGAATTAATTACTCGTATGCAAACAATTGTAGACCAATTACCAGATAACTGGGAAGGTGAAGCTTCAAATGCATACGTTGAACAATTTGGAGAAGTTAAAAATCAAGCTTTACAACCTGTTTCAGAGTTATTAGAAAGCATTTCTAATCAAATTCAACAAGTTTGTGATAACGCAGAAGAATTTGATAGTTCAATGGCAAATCAAATTAGATAATTAATAACGGAATATCCGTTTACAATTAAAGGTTTGATGTTAAATCAAACCTTTAATTGTATTAATTATAGGAGTGATATGTTTATTTATCCCAATAAATTAGATTTTGATGTAGAAAAAGAAATGGCAGATTTTGAGAAAAAAAGAATTGTTAAATTACCATGGGATTATCGTCAATTTATTGTAAAATGTAATGGTGGTTATTTAGATTTAAACAAAAATCCATTTGAAGAATTTGAATCTATTGTTGAATTTATAGGTTTTTTACCAGTGGGTGAGACAAATCCTGGATATGGCACATATTTTAGCGATTTTGAAACCTTTTTAGGTAGGGAAAAATCCTTATTTGAAAATTTAATTAGAGATAATGTATTACTTTTTGCGATAACTATCGAAGGTTATTATCTTGCTTTAAATCTTGTTACTTCTGATGTTTTTTTATTAGATTTAGAAAACGATGAAAGAACATATTTATGTACAGGATTTAAGATTTTTGCAAATTCGTTAAGAAAACAAGACGAAAATCCAATATTAGACTATGATTTGTGGGCCAAACAATTCAAGCAGAAGAATTGGAGGGATCCAAATGAAGAAGATATATTAGCCTACAATGAATCTGTTATTGAAAGACAAGAAAAGATAGCTGGAAGAAATGAGATTGAGGTACGAATTATTAAGGAGAAAAAATGATAATTTTATATTTTTTAGGTGGAATACTACTTGCTATAGGTATTGTTTATATTGCTACTAGACAAACAAAACAAAAATATGAAGAGTTGTATGAAGAAGGTATTGTTGATAGCATTCCTACAAACTTAAAATTAATGTTGACATTCCCTTTTTCAATTCACAAGCCAAATAACATAATAATGAAATATTATGGTGAAAAATTAAATTCTGAAAAACTGTTAAAGAAAACAAAAATACACTTGATTGCATCATATGTATTAGTAATCGGTATTGTTTTATTATTTGTAGATTTCTTTATAATGTTAATACTTGGTTACTTAGAAGTTTCGCCAGATATTTTTATTATTTTCTTAGTTGGTTTGTTCCCTTGTTTATTTGTTGCAACTTGTGCAGCAGTAACTCAATCGTTAACATTATCAAGTTATGATAGATTAATTCATAAATTGATGGGAATTGAGTATAAATAATATTAAAAATAGAACAAGTAAAAAACTTGTTCTATTTTTTTAATACTTTATTAATTGTATTAACACTAATATTTAATTCTTTACTAATAGCGTTAATATCTTTATTATTGTCTATCTCTTTTTTAATTATATCTGTTAATATTTCTTGATGCTTAGTATTAGTGTTTTTATATTTAGAAATAAGTCCTGATTTTTTATTAAAAATAAATACAATAAGTAACATTAAACCAATAACAACACTAATACTACCTGCGACACTAACATCAAAGATAACACTAATTAAATAACCAAGAGTTACACAAAATATTTGGTTTACTATGCTACTAATAATTAAATCTTTTAAATTATTAGTATAAATCATTGCACTAATAACAGGACCAATCATTAATGATATTACTAAAATACTACCTACACTATTAAAAGAAATTACACTAGTAATACTAGTTACAATCATTAAACCGATAGAAATTAGGTAAGGTTTAAATCCATTAATCTTTGCATACTCTTCATCAAAACTATATAATTTTAAACCACGTAAACATAAAAGAGTAAATAATACATTTATGATTAATACAATTAATCCAGAAATAATAGCAGTAGGTATTTCAAAACCTAAGAAATTATAACAATCAAGTGGTGCATAAATTACCTCACCAAGTAATACACTATCAACATCTAGATGAACATTAGAAAACATTGTTGAAATAATCATGATTGCTAATGAAAAGAACCAAGGAAATACTATTGCTGTTGCTCCATCAACATTTACTTTTTTATTCTTACTAATACTATTAATAAGTAATGAAGTAATTAAACCAATAATAATTGCTCCAATTATTATTAATGGTGAATTAAGATTATGACTAATCATAAATCCTAATACGATACCAAGTAGAATTGAATGACTAATTGCATCAACAATCATTCCCATATTTTTAATCCCTATAAATATTCCTGGTATTACACAACATAAACCAGTAATAATTAAGATTATTAATACACTAAGATTCATTAATAACTCCTAATATTTTCTTTTTATTAATAAATTTGTTAATAAATCCATATTTACCAAAGATAATACAAATAAAACAAATAGTTCCTGATACAAAACTAATAATTGGTCCTGTTGATAAACCTGATACTAGAGTTGATAATACACTACCAATCACACAACTAATAATTGCAATCATACAAGAATAAATAATCATGCGGTTAAACTTATTAGTTAACTGCATGCTAGCAACAGCTGGTGTTACTAGCATTGTCGCAGTTAAAATAATACCGATAATTTGAATCTGTAAAATAACACTAATTAAGATTAAAGATATAATACAAAAATTAATAAAATTAACATTAATCTTACTTACTTTAGCAAACTGTAGATCAAATATAGTTATTTTAATTTCTTTAAAAAATAAAATAACAAATAATAATGTAATTATAGTTAAACATAAAATAACCTGAACATCAAAAGAACTAATTGATGCTGCTTGACCAAAAATTAAAGTTCTAATTCCTGCTTGAGCAGCATCAGGATTCTTTTGAGCTTGAGTTAGTAACACTAAACCAAGTCCAAAAAAACTAGAAAGAATAGTTGCTAGTATTCCATTAATATTAGTTTTTTTATTTTGTTTAATTAAATAAATAATTATTAATGATATTAAAGAAGAGATTAATCCTCCAAATAACATTAAATATAAATTCTTAGTATTAAATAATAAAAACATACTTACAACACCAGGAAGTGTTGCATGAGTAATACTATCAGCAACTAAACTTTCTTTTTTAAGTACTAAAAAGCAAGAAAGAATACCACCGCTAATAGCAAGTAATATAGTTCCAATTAAAACAACTAAAAACGAATAGTTAGTAAATAAACTAATTAAGTTTAAGTCCATATGTTTCTTCTATAACTTTATTATTTAATACTTCATTCATATTTCCATAAGTCACAACTTCTTTATTTATTAACACTAGATAATCAAAGTATTTATCTAGTGTTAATAAATCATGATGGACTACAACAATTGTTTTACCTTCTTTTTGTAACTTTTTAAGAATCTTAATAATTACACCTTCACTTTTTTTATCAATACCTGCAAAAGGTTCATCTAAAAAGATAATATCTGCTTGTTGACATAACATTCGAGCTAAAAATACACGTTGTTGTTGTCCACCTGATAATTCAGATATATCTTTATCTTTAATGCCTTCTATTTCTAGATCTTTTAATGCTTGATTAACTAAGTTATGTTCTTTTTTACCAGGACGTTTAAACCAACCTAATTTTTTATATGTTCCCATTAATACAACATCATAAACAGTTGTAGGAAATTGCCAGTTAACACTTTCTTTTTGTGGTACATAACCAATAGTTTTATCTTTATTAAAATCTATTGTTCCTGTTAATGGTTTAACTAGCGATAAAATAGATTTTAATAAAGTTGATTTACCAGCACCATTAGGTCCTGTAATAGCACACATACAACCTTTTGGTATTTCTATTTTAATATCTTTAAGTACTAGTTTATCATCATAACTTACATTAAGATGATTAACTTTAATTTCTATATCTTTCATACTTTTTCCTTAAATTAATCCATTTCTAATGTTTGTAGCATTAGTTATATACATATCAATATAAGTAGAAGCATCACTATTCTTATCACCTAAACTATCTGAATAAAGTGTAGCACCAATCTTAATATCATAACCTTGATTATTAAGATTGCTTGCTAAACTATTTATTAGTTTAGGTGATACACTACTTTCTACAAATATCGATTTAATATTGTGTGTTGTAATTATATTTACTAAACGATTAATATCATTAGTACTAGCTTCACTAACAATACTTAAACCTTGAATGGCATCAACTTGGATGTTAGTGAAGCGAGCTAGATAATTAAATGCATCGTGAGCGGTAATAAGTATTCTTTGTTCTTGTGGTATTTGATTAATAATATTTTTAACTTCATTTCCCATATTATTTATTTGTTCTTGATATTTTACATTGTTTTTGATTGCATCAAAAGCAAGATCAGGAAAGTTGATTGATATCTCTTCACTAATTGTGTTAACAACATTGTTCCACAAATTTGGATCAAACCAAATATGTGGATCATATTCGATATCATCACCTTTTTGAAATGATATGATTAACTCATCTCTATTAATATTTTTAGTTGCTTCTAATACATTTATATTAGGTTGATTAATACTTGCTAATACTTCAGCAAGTTTTCCTTCAAGTTTTAAACCTTGAAAGATTACTAGATCTGAATTATAAATTTTATTAAGATCACTTGGTGTTGCTTGATAAATATGTGGATCAACACCAGGTCCCATCAATACATTTAAATTAACTTTATCCCCTACTAAGTTAGTAACAGCATCCCCTAAAAAAGTAGTAGTAACAGTTATTGTAGGTTTGTTGTTTTGTTGTTTGTAATTTGGATAAAAAAGTATTCCAATAACAATAAAACAACAAGATAAAAATAATAGTATCTTATTATATTTTTTCATTAAATTCTCCAAAATACTTCTTTATTTAATTATATCACGATAAACAACACAAGAATAATTATTTTTTGTATAATATATTCGTGAGAAATTATTATTCTCACCCCTTCCAAAATTAAAAAGAGCCTTTGGCTCTTTTTTTGTAGTTTGAAAGGTAAGTAACACACTTAGCATGTTATTGTCTGATGATTTAATCAGTCATTAACATGCTAAGTTTTTTAATTTTTTATTGCATCCATTCCATTAAATTTCAAACGAGGCATAGAATTAATTTTGTTAACTTTTCTTTGTAATACATTGTCGTCTACAAGGTGAAAATTAATACCTTTGTTATAAAAATTCGTAAGTATCTCTATTTAATCTATCATTTTGACCTCTATCACCAAAGCGATAAGGTCTTGCAAAGAACCACTTAATACCTAGTTCTTTTTCGATAATTTTCCAATTAGCGAATTCACTATCGTTATCTGATGTTATTGTATCAATTTTTAGATTTTCTCGTTTAACAAGTTCTCGTAAAGCTTTAACGATGGTTTTAGCTTTACGGTCAGGTATTTAAACAACATAATTCATCATTGTTGCTCGATGATTAAGAGTTAATACTCCACCTTTTTTGTCATTGTTGTAAACAGTGTCAATCTCGTAATGACCAGTTTATACATAATCATCCATTGCAAACGGACGTGTATTAATAGTGTTTTTGTCTTCAGAGTAATAAGTTTTACTACATTTATTAATTTGTTTTTTACATCGATAGTGTCGTAAAAACAGAATATATGGATTATCATATAACCAATTATATAAACATCTTTGAGTAGGATGTGGGCATCCTTTATGCTCATTTTTAACGCTTCAATCAATTTGTAAACGACCAATGATAATTTTCCTTATGATTGTAGATAACAAATTGCTTAAATCAACACATTCTTTTTGATTATTTTGAGTTGTCCTTTTCTTACGAGCTATAGCGATTTCATGAGCTTTCTTATATTTATACTTAATTGTTGGATAACCTTTAGTTAGATTTCGTTTTACCTCTTTAGAAATAGTATTTGGTGAACGTTTTAGATATTTAGCAATCAAATGATTAGATGTTTTACATTCTTTACATATTTCTATGAAATGTCGTCGTTCGTTTATAGATGACTGTTTATATTTTCTTTGTGTTTTGATCTATCTAATATTTCTTGGTTTATAATCACAAAACGTTCTGCCAAACCTTCTGGTTTCTCTTACTCATTAAGTGATTATTTTCCATAATCTGAGATTTTATCTTATCTTTCGTTGTGAGTTTCATAGATGTCTTATTATAAAGTGTAGACATAAATTAGTATCCATTTTTTTATAACACTTATATGATATTAATTTTGTCTATTTTTTTGTGAATTAGTATCAATTTAAAGGTGTCCTTCTTCGGATTTCAAAAAAATTTTCAAAATTCTACTACTACTACTACTACTACTTATATGATATAATTTAAATGGATGTGGTGGATGGATAACCAAAAATGTAGACACGGTTTTTATAATTTATTAGAATAAATTAGGAGTAAATTATGAAAAAATTTAATAAGAGCATAATATTTGAGGAACTTGAAGATTATATATTAATTGGGGATACAGTAAGTGGAAACATTTGTGGTGTTGAATATGAATATAAATACATTATAGAAGATCTAAAGGTTGGAAAGCGTTTTAACTTATTTAACACAACCCACAAGGAAAGAAAATTAATTAATCAATTTGAAGAGTTAGGATTTTTTTCTAAGCCCAATCTAGAGAGAATGGCATATATCCATGTTACGCATAAGTGTAACTTGGATTGCAAGTCCTGTTACTCTGCAATTTCTAACAGAAATGTTGCTGAAAATATAGATATTAATAAATATTATAAAGCCATAGATTTGTTGTACAGGTTGAATACCAAGGTTTTTGTTATTTCTGGTGGAGAACCATTACTTTCTAAAGATTTGATGAAAATCTTAGAACGAATAAAGAAAAAAGATTCTTCATCGAAAATTATTCTAATATCAAACGGTACTATGCCTGTTGAAAGATACTATAATGTATTACCTTTAATTGATCAACTTTCCTTTTCAATTGATAGTTTCTCTAATGATATTAATTTTATTAGACCAAAAGGGATACATAATAAAATAATAGAGAATGCAAACCAATTAAAAGATAAGATAGATATGACATTTATTGTTACCTTACATCATGGTAACATTGATAATATTGATGATTATGCCGTATTGAGTAACAATTGTAATATACCTATAAGCTTTTCTTTGTATATGAGTAACATAGGAGATGATTTCCATCTAACAGAAGATGATTTTGACAAACTATATCAAAGTGGAAAAAAACTTAAAGAATTAGTGTCTAATAAAATAGATGTTTCTTTAGGGTGTAAAGATAGTTGTGGTATGGGGAAAACAATAATTAGCATTGATGCGTTTGGAGATGTTTATCCCTGTCATATGTTACATAATAAGAAATACAAAATAACGGATTTGAATGATGCAAATGCGTATGAAAAAATTTTAAATTATAAAAATGTTTTTGTTAAAAATATTAATGGGTGTGGTAATTGCAAACATAAATTCATATGTGGTGGTGGTTGTAGAGCACGAGCTCTAATTTATGATTATAATATATTGGGAAGGGATCCCGCTTGCAAATTATACAAATTAGATATAGAAAGCGAGTTGGGGTATGCAAAATAAAATAAAAATTTCTCTTCACAAGACTATTCTCCTCGTAGTACTAAGTGTTTTTAAATCTGTTTTAGTTGTTTCTTTCCCATTAATGATTATGTTTTTTATTAATAATTTTTATGATCCGGTTACAAGTAAAAAAGTAATATTAGTTATGTTTGGTGTTATCGTCATCCAAACTATATACGGGGTTATATCTTCATTTATTGAGCAAAAGATATTAAATCAGAAGATTTATGAAATGAAAAAAACTGTACTCAGAAATTCTATTAGTTCGTTGTATGATGTAGATATATCCTCTTATACAACTCAGATACCTTTCTTGTTTGATAATTTTTATAAGGCTAAGATTAGAATAATAAGCAATATAATAGAGGTATTTATTTTACTAATGTTGATTTTATCTATCAATGTAAATATATTTATTTTACTTTTAATTGTTGGAATTATTATTTTAATTTTCCCAGTTATTGTGTCGAAATATCAGAAAAAATTAACTAATGATTTTATAAAGGCGAATAAAGATGAAATTACGGTTATAAAAGAAGGTATACATAATAAGAATACAATTAGTACTTTTAAAGCCAATAGTTTCTATGAAAGAGTTAATGGAGTTTTAAATAGGTCTATGAAATACGAGAATACCTTGTTTAATTTTAATAGTGTTATCAATGAACTAGTTGTTTTAGTAATTTTTATTGCCACATTAATTTTATTCTTTATTGGTGTTCAATCGATCGGACTGGGAGAAATAATAGGTTTGATAAATATAATTGTTATTCTTTTAACATGTATATCTCAAATTTTTAGAGATATGAATAAAATTAGATCGTGTGAAGATATTATCCACAGATTGCTTATAGATATTGATGTTGTAGAAAAACACGATGACGAGGTTAAATTTTTACAATCTTCGGATATTTTTATGGAGAGAAGTAAAAATTATCTATTACTAGGTGCCAATGGTTCAGGAAAATCTTTTTTCTTGAAAAAAATATTGAATGGCGAGGACACATTATTTAACAATAAATTCTGTAATTCTTCTAGGGTTTTATATATTGATAATAATGCTGAAATTTTTAATTCTGACTATGAATCAAACGTTAGCTTGAATTTTTCTTCTATGTTAACAGATACTATCTACAATCTTTCGGAAGGACAAAAACAATTACTTGTTGTGGAGAGAGTACTAAAACATATAGAAGATTTTGATGTTATTATATTTGATGAAGCCCTTTCTCAAATTGAAGAAGAAACTAGATACAAGATAGTTAATCATTTTAGAAAAATGGATAAAATTTTTATATACGTAAGTCATGATAGTAAGGTATTATCTTGTGATTACGATAAAGTTATAGATTTTGGAGGAGAAAAATATGCTAGAAGTTAAAGATTTAAGTGTTCGTTTCAATAATCCAGTGTTGGTTGAATCAAATTTTTTTGTACGTGATGGAGAAATTGTCGGGTTAATTGGTAGAAATGGAACAGGGAAAACAACTTTTATGAAGGCTATTGCAAATTTAATAGGCTATGACGGGGATATTAGTTATGATGGTTCTTTAGGTTTAATGGTTGAAAGTCAATTTTTGGATTATATGACTGCGTACGATAATGTAAAATTACTAAATAAGGTAAGGGGGGAGAATGTAGATTTAAATGACTGGTTTTCTAAACTAGATTTATATGAACATAGAAATAAGAAGTTTAAACAATATTCGCTTGGAATGAAACAGCGTTTACTTTTACTACAGGCTATATGTGGAGATAATAACTTACTATTACTTGACGAACCTTTTAATGGATTAGATCCTATTGGGAGAGAAGTTTTTTTAACAGAAATAAAAAAAATGAAGGAAAATGGAAAATCAATAGTCATCTCAAGTCATAATATTCATGATATATATACACTTTGTGATAGAGTATATATGATTCATGATAAAAGAATTGTTGAGGTTGAGAAAAAAGAGAAGTACAAAATCGAGTGTGATAATGTTCCTAGTTTGGGTATTAATGTAGAGGTTGACAAAAATACAATTAAACTAAAAATAGGTGATGGGTTAACTCTTGATTCTACAATTAAAATGTTACATGAGAAAGGGTGTACAATTGTAAGTATAGAAAAGGTTGATAATTATATCGAAATAATGGAGGAATATAATGACTAATTTTTTCAAAATTGAAGCAACAAAGTTATTTAAAAGAAAAGAAATTATAATTTTGTTTTTGTTGTTAATCTTGCCTTTTTTATTAACATTATTTTTTATTAATTCACCAGATACCTATAGGATTGATTATAAATTTGGTGATGGTAGAATACCTATATTATCCTACCCCACTTTAATGTTAGGTTTTTTCTTGAATTTAGGAATTTTCCCACTTATATTTTCCGTTTTATCTAATACTATAGCAACAGAAAGAGAGTCAAACTATATCTCATTGTATTTTGTTGGTGTCAGGGATAAAGGGAAAATCTATCTAGGTAAAATGTGTAGCCTTATTTTTGTTCTATTAGTTTGGATGAGTTTTTATGTTTTTTCTAGTTTATTGTCTTATTTATTATTTAATTTTGGTGGTGAAAATATAGCTAATATGCACTTGTTGGATGAGGGAGTCGTCTATTGGATTTTAATGTTAATAGTTATATTTTTTGAACTCATTGCTATTATTAACATTACCTTGTGTTTGTCTACATTTCTATCAACTAATACCTTATTAATAACCAATATAGTTATTGTTTCTATTACAATTATGTTCAATAATATTCCTATAATAAAGTATTTACTGCCAAGTTATTATAGACAAGAAGCAATAAATTCGATGGATGTATCTAATCCAAATTATCTGATATTTGGTCTCCTATCAATACTGGCTTCTATAACTGTTTCAATTATTTGCTATAAATTAGGAAAACATAAATTTAATAGTTCAGGTGGAAAGGGGGTGAGGTAATATGATTTTCAAAAGTAAAAAGAATACAGCTATTAATGTTATTATAAAAATGT
>DEQD01000001.1 GCA_002359095.1 Caryophanales bacterium UBA3375 | reverse complement strand
ATAAAATAAGAACTATTATTGATGGTCCTCAACAAAGAATTAAAGATGGTTATAAGTCACTTGTAGATACATTTGATTCAATCATGGTTAACTATCAAAAAAAAGGAATATATGGATTTAATAGAAGAGCAAATATTGAAGGAAATAAGATATTAGATGTAGAAGGAATTAACTGGAAAAACGAAAATATTGAAAAAACTAAACTTCTTCCAGAAGATACTGCATTTAATAAACAGAGAATAAATAAACATCAGGCAGAAGAATGGAAAAAAGTATATAAACAAAATAAAAAAGATGGTGAATCAGCAATCAAAAATCTTAATGATATAACAACACCATATACAGGTAAACCACAAAAAATTCATGTTAATAATATTGAAGGTGCTGGATTTGATGTTTATGTTCCAAAAAATAGTTATGTTTTAAATCAAGGAGAAAGAGGAGTTCCTGCTGTTATTTCAGATACATCTGAATTAACAACAGTAATAAAATATAAAGATGGAGCTATAGATCAAATTTCATATTATCAATATGGTTGTTTATCATATCAAGTTGATATGATGGGACATTCTCCGGATTATTTACCTCACTGGCATAAATATGATTATACACAAAATCCAGATGATAAAAAATGGAGTGGAGCTAGAGACGATACTCATTACTTGGGAGAAGTAGGGTAATTGAAATCTATAATAATAGATAAGGAGGATATATGAATAATCAAGAAATTGATAAAAAACAATTTATAGAAAAACAAATTTCTACAGGACGTAATGCATTATTGTATGTTACCAATGATAGCTATGAAGAAATTAATAAGTATGGAGAAAAATATTATGGAGAACCGATTGGAATTAAAACATATGTCACTGATGTATATAATATTTGTAGAGAAGAATTGATAGATACCTCTTTTGATTTTAATCAAGATGTGTTTAAATATAAATTTATGGTTAGAACTATAGATGATGAAGGTAATTTTATTAAAGAAGGTGTACAATTAACTAATTGTGCTACTAAAGAAGTTACTTATTATCCTGATTTTGAAACTTTTAGGAATGAATTTGAACTTGATGGTAAAAAATTTTATGGTGATTTTAGAGATCCAAATGTTATTAAAAATGATATTATAGCCCCAATAATTAATCCATATACATATTGTCATTCTATTTATGAGTGGTTAAGTAGAAATTTTTCTAGACCAGGTGCTGGTGATGTTATGTTTTATAAAAAAGGATGTGGTTCTGACACTTTTGATCAATTTGGTAGAGAAATAATAGCAAATGATGGTGATGTAATTATCTATAAAGGGAAAACGTATTTAATAACTACAACTAGCCGAATTTTAGGTGAATATTGGTATGGTATTGGTGAAAAAGAAATATTTAGAGATAATAATTTTTTAATTTATGATAATTATGAACTTATAGATAAAGAATTTGGTATTGGTTCAGATGATTTTAGATTAGCTGAAGATATAGTTTGTAATCCAAAAGCTGGTTTTAAATCTGCTTGGGATATGTTAACAGAATTCAGATTTGATGATGGAACAACATTATTAGATAATTTTCATTTACTTAAATTCATTGTAGATAATGATAATGGATTTTGGTATGATAGTATTCCATATTTAGATGATAATAAGTAAAAAATTAGATAAAATAATGTTTAGTTTAAAAAACTACACATTTTAAAATAATAATATTAATGAAATAATTAAATTGAAATCTATAATAATAGATAAGTAGGATTTATGAATAATCAAGAAATCGATAAAAAACAATTTATAGAAAAACAAATTTCTACAGGACTGAATGCATTATTATATGTTACTAATGAGAGTTATGATGAAATTAAAAAATATGGTGAAAAATATTATAATCGATATATAGGTGTCGAACAATATGTTAGATTTGCATATAATATTTATGGAGAAGAATTAGTAGATACCTCTCTTGATTTTAATCAAAATGCTTTTAAATACAAATTTATGGTTAGAACTATGGATGATGAAGGTAATTTCATTAAAGAAGGAGTACAATTAACTAATTGTGCTACTGGAGAAATTACTTATTATCCTGATTTTGAAACTTTTAGGAATGAATTTGAACTTGATGGTAAAAAATTTTATGGTGATTTTAGAGATCCAAATGTTATCCAAAATTATATTATAGCACCTATAATTAATCCATATACATATTGTCATACTATTTATGAGTGGTTAAGTAGAAATGTATGGCGTTATGGTTCTGGGGACATCATGTTTTATGAAAAAGAATCAGGGAATGCTACATATGATAAAAAAGGACTAGAAATAATAGCAAATGATGGTGATGTAATTATCTATAAAGGAAAAACATATTTAATTACTACAACTAGACGAATTTTAGGTGAATATTGGTATGATATTGATGAAATAGAAATATTTAGAGATAATAATTTTTTAATTTATGAAAATAATCAACCTGTAGATGCCATATTAGAAACAGATAGATTAGAAGAGGATTTTGTTTGTAATCCAAAAGCTGGTTTTAAATCAGCTTGGGAGATGTTAACAGAGTTTAAATTTGATGATGGAACAACATTATTAGATAATTTTCATCTACTAAAATTTATTGTAGATAATGATAATGATTTTATGTATAGAAGTGTTCCATATTTAGATGATATTTCTAATAACTAACAAATATTAAAAGTCTCAATTTAGACATTAATACATAATAGGAGGGAATATGCAAAAACTAATAACAAAAGAGGCTAGTAAAGTTGTAGCTGGTGGAATTTATTGTTGTTTTATAGGAACTAAATTTGATGGTCATGAATTTATTGATGAAGCAATAAGAAATGGTGCATCAAGAATATATGGTACTAAACCAATTGAAGGTGTAAGTAATTATATTCAAGTAGAGGATATTAATCAAACTTATCTTGATTTATGTAAAGAAATATATCAGTTTGATTTAATTAAAGAAAATATTAAAATTATTGGTATTACTGGTACGGATGGTAAAACTTCAACAGCATTAATATTAAGTCAAATATTAAATAAAATGGGATTAAATGCATCATATCTAGGAACTAGTGGTTTTATGATAGCAAATAATGAAGTTGAAAACATTGGTTTAACAACACCGTTTGCAGAAGATTTATATCGTTATTTACAAACTAGTTATCAAAATGGTGTTAAGTATTTTGTGATGGAAGTATCATCGCATGCACTAGAACAAAACCGTTTAGGTGATTTATTATTTGATGGAGTTATATTAACAAACTTAACTCCTGAACACCTTGATTTTCATAAAGATATGGAAAGTTATAAACAAGCTAAATTAAAAATATTAGATAAAGTAAAAGAAGGTGGAGTTAAAATTGTTAATGCTGATGATATTTACTTTAATGATGTAAGTAAACAAGATGATGTTATTAGTTTTTCATGTAATTTAAATAAAGCAAATTATCAAGTTGGATGTGTTAGTGCAAATTTAGATGGTAATAAGTTTTATATTAATCATCGTTTAATTGATTCTAATTTAATAGGTGAGTTTAATATCTATAATTTAACTTCAGTATTAGTTTTATTAGAACGATTAGGAATTGATTACACACCATATTTAAATGAAATTAAACAAATTACTGTTGATGGACGTATGGAAGTTACCCGCTTAGTAAATAATAATAAAGTAATTATTGATTTTGCTCATACACCAGATAGTATTAAAAAAGTTTTAAAATTAGTAAGAAATAATACTAAAGGTAGAGTATTTGTCGTAAATGGTTGTGCAGGCGAACGTGATACTACTAAGCGTGCTACTATTGGTTCAATTATGGATAAATATTGTGATGGAATTATCTTAACTGAAGATGATCCAAGAAGTGAACTAGTTAGTGATATTAATAACCAAATTAAACAAGGAATAGGTGATCCTAATAAGGTTCGTGAAATTGAAGATAGAGTGGAAGCAATTAGATTCGGATTATCAAATTTAGCTAACGATGATGTATTAGTGTTATTAGGTAAAGGTGGACAAAAAGTTCAATACAAAAAAGAAGGAACTGTCCCTTATATTGAACAAGAAGTAGTTAATAGTTTAATAGGGAGATAATTATGAGTACAAACAAAATTGATGAATTATTAAAAGCTAATAAAGAAAAAACTCGTAATCTTAATGTTGAAGAAGAAACTCATTTATTAACAGAACAATTAAAAAATGAAGAAGTATTTGAATATACTGATTATTCACTTGATGATTTAAAAGTAATTGATTTTGCTAATGATTTTGAACCTATTGAAATAGTTAAAAAAGATGAAAAACTTGATTTGAGAAAAAAAGAAGAACCAAAAAAAATTGAAGTTGAAATGAAAACAGAAGAAATTAGAGAATTAGATGCTCTAGATGAACTGCTTAATCAAGAATCAAGTGTAGACGAAAGTAAGAGTGAAAAACAAGTAGTTAAAGATTACTCTAATAATCCGATTATGGTTAACTTTGATAATGTAACAATGCGTTATAATAAGGTTGATCGTTTAATCGAAGGATTAAACTTAAAAATTTATGAAGGTGAATTTATTTATTTAGTAGGTCCTTCAGGAAGTGGTAAATCTACGTTATCTCGTTTAATTTATCGTGATGTTACAAATACAGCAGGGACTGTATGGGTAGATGGAATAAATGCTACTAAATTAAAACCAGGGCAATTACATAAATTACGTCAAAAAATTGGGGTAATTTTTCAAGACTATAAACTTTTACCAAATTTAACTATTTATGAAAATGTTAAATATACATTAGATGTTATTGGTTATCCAAAAGATAAAATTGAAGAACAAGTGTTAAAAACACTTCAACGTGTAGGAATTAAAGAACAACGTGATAAATTTCCTAAAGAATTATCAGGTGGACAACAACAACGTGCAGCTATTGCTCGAGCAATTGTTAATGAACCTAAAATTATTGTAGCCGATGAGCCAACAGGAAACTTAGATCCTAAAAATGCTGATATTATTATGAAGATTTTAGAAAGAATTAATAAAGGTGGAACAACAGTTATTATGGCAACACATGATACGAAGATTGTTAATAAATTTAAACACCGAACAATTAAAATAGAATCTGGAAGCATTAAAGGAGAAAATAAAGAAGGAGGTTATATATATGAATAGTATGAAAGTTGCACTAAATAGTATGCGTCGTAATCCGGCGATGAATATTGCAAGTTGTGTACTTGTGTTTTTAACCTTACTGATCTTTGGAGTCGGAGGACTTATTACAGTCAATACAGCAAATGCTTCTAAATCTGCTGTAGATAATTTAGCTATTTATGTTTGGCCTAAAGCTGATGCTAGTCAAGAGCAAGTAAATGAAATTGTTAATCAAATACAACAAAAAGCAGATATTGAACAAATTGAAGTTGAAACAAAAGATCAAGTTTTAGAATCATTTGCTGATAACTTTGATGATCGTCAATCATTCTTAGATTTATTTGGAGGAACATCAAATCCATTATCTGATCAAATAAAAGTAAGATTAGTTGATGGTAATCAAATCTTAGAAGTAAGTGAAGAGTTGCGTCAAATTGAAGGTGTAGAAGATGTTAAGAGTGGGGATGATGATTCAACTAGTTCATTTATTACAATGATGCACTCAGCACTTGTATTTAGTATTGGAGTTGCTTGTATTCTTTTGGTTATTTCTGTATTTATTATTATGAATACAATCAAATTAGCTATTACTTCTCGTAGTTTAGAGATTGAGATTATGCGTTTAGTTGGTGCTACTAAACAATATGTAAGAATGCCATTTATTTGGGAAGGTATCTTTATTGGTCTAATTGGAGCACTATTATCATTCGTAGTATTATTCTTTGGATATCAACAAATAATGAATTTTGTTGGTCAACAAACTGGAGGAATTCAAGCGATGTTTATTCCACTAGATCAAGCAACAATTATGTTATTTGTTGGAATTACATGTTTAGGTGTATTAGTTGGGGGAATTGGAAGTATCTTATCAACAAATAAATATCTGAAAAAATAGGAGAAACGTGGACAAGTTACGAAGTAAAATGAAAGGTGTTGCTAATCAATTAACATTAGCATGGATTTTGATTAGTATTTGGGGAATATTAAATATTTATTCAACAACTTATAACGATGTTATTAAATATAATATATTACCAATAACAATTATAGTTTCAATCTTAATGTTTATAATTATGTTTTTTGTATTATACTTTATGCGAAAAAACTATAATAAAATTTATAAATTAGTAACATCTAATATTAATCTTATCTATTTTATTGCCTTAGCAATGTTAGTATTAGTATTTGTTATTGGTGCTGCTCGTGGTGGGGCACGAAGTGTAATTAGTTTGGGTATTGTTGACTTCCAACCACTAGAGTTAGTAAAAATAGCTATCATACTATTTCTAGCAAATGCCTTTGCTAACTTAGGTGTTAGATTTATGTGGTTTAAGGTAGGGAATTTAACTAAATCAAATAACTTAATTAAGTTAGCTTTATTTATGTTAATTCCAGTCTTCTTAATTTTAATTGAACCTGATTTAGGTGGGGCAATTATAGTATTTTTAGTTATCTATGTAATGTTTTGTATTCATGGTAGCTATTCTAAATTTATTCTTAAAGTATCAGGTGTAGTATTATTACTTGGTATAGTCGGAATTTTCTTACTTGATATAATGCCTAGTGTTTTACCTGAATACCAAATTGATCGTATTACAACATGGTTAGAACCATTTGGTGATACACATGGTGCTAGTTGGGATATTAGAAGTGCATTAATTGGAATTAGTAATGGTAACTTATTTGGTGAAGGTTTTTTAAAAGGGGCGCAAAAAACATTTATTGCAGCTAGAAGTACTGACTACATATTTGTGACTATTTGTGAAGAATGGGGAATCTTTGGTGCGACATTAACGATTGGATTACAATTATTTATTATTTCTTGTTGTATTCGTATTGGTAATTATGCACATCGTCGTTTTGGAATGTTATATTGTTATGGATTTGGATTCTTACTACTTATCCAAGTAGTAGTAAATATCTGTGGGGTTACCAATGTTATTCCGATGACCGGAGTAACACTTCCATTTATTAGTAATGGGATTAACTCATATATGTTTTTATCATTAGGTTTATTCTTCTGTATTGTTATTGAAAGAAGAAGTAACGCTTTTTATCGTAAACAAGATTTAGATAATTGGGCAAATATTTAGGAGAGATGATGGAAAAAATAATGAATTTAGCAAAACAATATGGTTTTGTATATCAAGGTAGTGAAATTTATAATGGTTTAGCTAATACTTGGGATTATGGACCATTAGGAGTAGAGTTAAAAAACAATATTAAGAAATATTGGTGGGATGAATTTGTACATAAAGAGCCTAATAATGTTGGTTTAGATTCAAGTATTTTATTAAACCCAATGGTTTGGGAAGCTAGTGGACATTTAGGTGGTTTTTCTGATCCATTAATTGATTGTAAAGAATGTCATTCCCGTTTTAGAGCAGATAAATTGATTGAAGAAAGTGATGAGATTATTGTTGATGGATGGAGTGATCAACAAATGCTTGATTATATTAATGAACATAATTTAGTATGCCTTAAATGTGGAAGTTTAAACTATACTGATATTCGTGATTTTAATTTAATGTTTAAAACATTTATGGGAGTAGTACAAGATAGTAGTAGTGAAGTATATTTACGTCCAGAAACAGCTCAAGGAATTTTTATTAATTATAAAAATATTATGCGAACTACTCGTAAAAAATTACCAATGGGTGTAGGACAAATTGGTAAATCATTTAGAAATGAGATTACACCAGGTAACTTCATTTTTAGAACTAGAGAATTTGAACAAATGGAGATGGAAGTATTTTGTAAACCAGGAGAAGAGTTAGAAATTTTTGATTACTACATGGATAAAATGGTTAAGTTTTTAGAAAACATTGGGTTTAGTAAAGATGTTTATCGGATAAGAGAACATAGTAAAGAAGAATTATCTCACTATTCTAATAAAACTTCTGATATCGAATTTAAGTTCCCATTTGGTTGGGGAGAGTTATGGGGTCTTGCTAGTCGTACCGACTTTGATTTAATGGCTCACCAAGAGAAAAGTAAAGTAGATATGAGTTATTTAGATCCAACAACTAATGAACGTTTTGTTCCATATGTTGTTGAACCTAGTGTTGGTTGTGATCGATTATTCTTAGCTGTTTTATGTAATAGTTATGTGGAAGAAACACTAGAAGATGGTGAAACTCGCGAAGTATTACGCTTACCTTTTAACTTAGCACCTATTAAGGCTTGTGTTCTACCTTTAGTTAAAAAACTAGAAGGTGAAGCTCTTGAAGTATATAACATGTTAGCACAAAAATATAACGTTGATTTTGATACTTCCGGACAAATAGGTAAACGTTACCGTCGTCAAGATGTAATTGGAACTCCATTTTGTATTACATTTGACTATGATAGTTTAGAAGATAAATGTGTTACAGTACGTCACCGTGATACAATGCAACAAGAACGTATTAGTATTGATGATTTAGATAAATACTTAGAAGAACAATTAGGATAATAATGAGTTTTTTTAACCATCCCGAAGTCGTTAAATTAATTAATGAGTATGGACAAGATTTAGTAATTCGTCGTATGGGTGATTTAATGTTATACATTAATGAACCAGAAAATTATGAATTGATTTTAGATGAAGATATAAGAGTTATTAGTAGAAGAAAAGAAGTTAATCCTGGAGTTAAATACATGGATAATTCTTTCTTTTCAGAAATTATTAGATTTGAACAATTTGATTTAGATGATCCGCGTAGTCAAAATGGTAGAATGACATTAGTTAAATATTTTGATGAGGATAAAAGTGCATTTATTCATGGAGCAAATGGAGTTGGTAAAACAACTTTTACAATAGCATTATGTAATATTTATCATAATAAACGTGGTAATGAATATTTATATGTTTCTTGGCCAGACTATATTGATAAAGTTAAAGACTTTCAAAATAAACCTGCTAGTTTAGGTAAAGTTAAAAATGCCAAAGCATTGATTATTGATGACTTAGGTAATGAAAATATTACTAAGTTTAGTCGTGATGGAATATTATTTTCTATTATTAACTATCGATTAGAAAGAAAATTACAAACATTTATTATTAGTAATTATAGTCCTGAGGAATTATGTCAACGCTATATGTTAGAAAGAAATGATTCTAAAGTAGTAACAACACTACATAGTAAAATTATGGGACTATGTCATCCAATTCAATTTAATGGAGTTAATTATCGAAATGAGGAATAATGATGCATAATAATTTAGGTTTGTATCGATTTTGTGCAAAACTTATCGATACAATGGGTTTTATTATTTCAATTGTAGGTATAGATATATTAGTTAATGTTTTTTTAACTGTTAATATATCAAATATCTTAGTACTAAATTGTATTTCAATTACTATATTTAGTATAATATACTTAATTTGGTTTGTTATCCTACCTGCTAAATTTGGTTGGAGTTTAGGAAAATTAATGCTAGGTTTAAGAATTAAACCACGCCTTAATTTAGTGAAAAGCTTTTTTAGAGAACCTTTTTTATATATGATTATACCAGCAATAATTGCTAGTATATTCTATAATTATAATCAAGTTGTATCTTCTTATATTTTATTAATAGATACTTTTATAGCAGGAATACTAGTGGTTATGTTTTATTTTAAAAAAGATATTTGGAATCAACTAAATCATGTTGAAGTTGTGGAGAAAGGTGAATAATGAAATTTATGATTATTGCTGCTAAGTTTGGTAGTGGACATCTTTCTGTTTCTGAAACTATTAAGAAACAAGGTAGTAAAGATGATGTATTTGATATAGTAGTATCATCTAGTTTTAAGTTTGAAAAACCTACTACTAAATTATCATTATTTATGTTTAATAATGTAGTTAGTAAATATACTAAGGATGGATTAGTTAAAACTACATATGATATTAGTTATAATTTAGGAAGAAATCATAAGGTGTTGTACTATTCTCAAAAAAATGATGGACGTATGCGAACAACATATTTACTTAAAAAAGAACGACCAGACGTTATTATTGAAACTTTCCCACATCTTATTAAAAATACACGAGGTGCTCTTCGTTGTTGTGTAATTACAGATTATACATTTGCTAAAGTATATATAGCAGAAAATGATGAAGGTGCTATATATTGTGTTCCTGCTCCATTTGTAAAAGAAGAAGCGGTAGAAAAATATGGTGTTGATCCAAATGATGTGTTTGTAACAGGTATCCCTGTTAGAAATGAATTTATCAAAGAAAATACTAAAACAAGTTGTAAAAAAATATTAATCACTCTTGGAGCTAGAGGTCAAATTAGTAAAAAAGATGTAGATAAATTAATTCAAATAAGTTTAGATAATAACTTAGAAGTTAAAGTAGTTTGTGGTAAGAATGAAAAAATATATGACCATTTAAAAGATCGTGAAGATATAGAAGTATATGGTTATATTAATAATATGTATGAGCTATATCAAGAAGTAGATTTAGTTATTACTAAATCAGGTGGTATTTCAATATCTGAATGTATTTGTAGTGAAAAACCAATGATTATTAATATCGATCAAAGTATGAGTGGTCAAGAGAAGAAAAATCAAGAATATATAAAAAAACATGGTCTAGGTTTATGTGAAAAAATGAAAAATATCGATGAAGCAATTATTAAGTTTGCTACAGATGATGAATTCTATCAAGAAGTAAAAGAAAATATCAAGATTGCTAAAAAAGAAAATTACCAACATCGTGTACTTGATGTCATAAAAGAACGAGTAAAGGAAAAAGAGTTAGCTTAGTAAGCTAACTCTTTATTTATTTTTAATGGAGGTGAGGATCAGATTTGAACTGACGATCAGGGAGTTGCAGTCCCATGCCTTACCACTTGGCTACCCCACCATAATACATTAAATATTATATCAAAATTTCCCCTATTTTCCTAATTTTTTTAGTATAATATAAACGTGTTAAATTGGAGCGTTACTCAAGTTGGCTGAAGAGGCGCCCCTGCTAAGGGTGTAGGCCGGGTAACCGGCGCGAGGGTTCAAATCCCTCCTTCTCCGCCATAAATACATGGCCCGTTGGTCAAGTGGTTAAGACACCGC
>DEQD01000037.1 GCA_002359095.1 Caryophanales bacterium UBA3375 | reverse complement strand
AAATTTATATTGACATTTATATACAGCTTGCGGAACTTTTAAAGTTTGGGGAATCCCAATTACTGTAGGTGTATTTGGAATCTAACGGTTTGAGAAAGATTGACATACAAGGTATTGTCAATCTTTCAATTAAATTAATTATCTTTGTTTTTATTGTTCAAATACTAATTGGGTGTTCAAACTTATTATTTTCGTTAATTCTTAATGATCCGTTGTTTTCTTTACTTCTATCTATGTTTACTTCTTGTATAGTTATTCCTTGTTTTATATTTAAATCAAAAAATAAATTTAAAATATATTTTTTTAATGATAACATAGTTATAAATGTGGTTTTAGTAATTATAATATCTTTAATATTCTTTTTATCCACGAACGAAAAAAAATTTGATGTTTTGGTTTTAAACATTATTGTTGCTATAAGTGAAGAATTTTTATTCAGGTATTATATTCTTTCTGAGTTGTTAACTCTAAAAACAAAATCATATATTGTCGTTATTCTTAACGTATTGATTTTTGTTTTTATATTTCACTCTAACGGAGGATTTTTTGGTAATCTGGTGTTTAGATCTGTAATTTCGACTATTTTGTGTTTAACTATGTTAAAGAGTAAGAATATTATTACTGTTATTTTATTACATTTATTATACAATTTATTAATTATTTTGGAGTAGTTATGAAAAATTATACCGTTTTATGTTGCTTATTCTATTTTTTATCATTACTATTTATTGGTGTTGCTTATAAGAATATTGATGCGTTAATTTTTATTGTTTTAAATTGTGCACCGTTATTACTTAATTTTTTTATTAGAAAGAAGACAAATTATCTTATTGTTACTTTGTTTTACCTTATATCGTTAAATGTGTTATTTATTTATCTTGATTATTATAATGCTTATCAGTTTATCTATGAAAACACTATAAGGGTAATTAATGTTCCTTTTATTGAATCAACAACGAAGTTTACTTTTTGGGATAGTCTGCTTCCTGTTGCACTATGCTATTTAATTAACTATAAAAGTAAAAATGATATTAAAGATATTTCTTAAAAAAAGAGCCTTTGGCTCTTTTTTTATAATGGATAACTATTTGGTTTTGTTTGAAATGGATTTAATTTATTTATATGGTCATAAAATAATATTCCATTTAAATGATCTATTTCGTGTTGAATTGCTATAGCTGGAAAATCTGTTTCTTCAATCACTTGTTTGTTTCCTTCAATATCAAAGTATTCTACTTTGATATATGCATGACGATGAACTATTCCTTCATGTTTATCTTTTACAGATAAACATGCTTCACCATTTTCTATATAAACGTTTTCGTTGCTATAAGCAATTATTCTTGGATTAATAAGTGTTAAATCAATATCGTCATCATCTTCCATTTCAATATAAACACAACACATTCTTTTAGTAACACCTACTTGTGGTGCTGCAATACCTACTGCTGGAATTAAATCATATTTTTCACATAACTCTTCATCTAAAGAATTGATAATGTATTGTCTCATTTCTTTAAGTAATTCTTTATCTTCATTAGTTAGAGGAAAACTTACTTCTTCACAATTAGTACGTAATTCTTTTTTATTGTCTAACAATATATCTTTACATGTAATCATATTTATCCTTCCTTTTTATCTTTTTTATTTAACATTAAACCTAAATAGATATCACCACAGTTATTAGCACAAGCATTAGTAGTCCCTTGGTTATAATATAATGTTGACATAATACTTAATTGTTCTTGATTAAATCCAAGTAGTGGTGTTAATAAAGAAGAGGTAACAGCATAAACAGATAGAGGCATAGTAGGTGCAACAATAGTAGCTATTACTAACATTATAATATAGTAAACAAATTGTCCATCACTAATATTTAAATTAAAGATAGTTATAATTCCAAAACTAAATCCAATATTTGCTATTAAACTTCCTGGTAAATTAAAACTAGAAGCGGTAATAGTTTTAGCATATGCTTCTTTAACCCCTAATTTAGTTTGAGCTTTAACTCCATAAGGTAGAATTAAATTTCCACCAAGACCCATCATACTAATTGTATCTAAATATAATTGTTTGGCACTTTTTATTATTAAATTAAGTGGGATCTTACTAATTGTCGATGCTATTTTATACATAATTAGTAAGAATAGTAATTGAGCAATTAAAATAATAATACTCATAACTGCATCATTATAAATAAATCCTGATAAACTAGAACCATAAGTCATATTAGCAAATACAGATATCGTCCATATTGGCATAATAGGAAACATTACATTTTTAATAAACTTAAAAATTAATGTTTCTATTTTAATAAATGTATTTTTTATTGGTTTTAATTTTTTATTAAACCCAAAACTTAAACCAATAATTAAACTAATTAAAGTAATATATACTAAGTTTTTAGAAAGTAGTGAATTAATACTCTTAATACTTTTATAAATACTGTTAAATGGTTCAATTAATGGATATGTTTTTACTTGAGCCATTTCAAAATTCATATTAACATCTAAAATATTTGGATAAATAAATTTAATTATAAAATAAAATCCAATCCCAAATAAACTTAAACTAATAACAATTATTAATAAAAATTTCAAATAAAATAACCAATCATCTTTAATTCCACACACTCCTAAAGATAATGAGATTAATATCACGATTGGTGCTAGTAATAATAATGTTGTTAACATCATATTAGCAATAGTATAGATTGATCTAATAATAACATCATTATTAAAATACATACTACCAAAACCAATAATTATCCCTATAAGTGCAGATACTATAAATCTCTTATTCATATTTCTCCTGACATTAATATTTATACCATAACTTAGTTTATATTTGTTAATATATAAATGTTAAAAATCTTTGGGGCAGGGTGAAATTCCCGACCGGCGGTAAAAGTCCGCGAGCTTACGCTGATAATGGTGGAATTCCATAACCGATAGTATAGTCTAGATGGGAAAAGATTTAAGCATTAAGCTTGTTTCTTTAAATAGATTTTTAACAAGAAAGGAGTTTAATGTTTAAAGCTAGTAGGTTTACTAGTGGTAATGCGTTTGTCAATTTAATTAATCACGCACTACCACTAGTACTTTTATCATTAATAAATATAATATATAATATATGTGATTATTATTTTTTAGGTCATATTGCTAATACTAACTTAATTGCTAGTTTAACTAATGCAATTAGTATTTGTTCATTATTTATTTGGTTAGCTACAAGTTTTATTAATATTATTAGTGTTGGTGTTGAAATATTATTACCTAAATATGTAATTAAAAATGATGATACTAATAACTTTAGTATTATCATTAGCTCAATAATAGCTAGTATTATATTTATAATATTATTAATACTATTTAAAAATATTTATATTAATAGTTTAAACATTGATGATCAAACCCATATGTTTATTAATGATTATTTATTGTTTTTAATTCCTGCTATTGGTATTATGTTAATTAATCGTTGTTTTAACTCAATCTTACTATCTTATGGTAAAACAATGATTATATTATTTAGTTCAATAATAGGTATTGTTTTAAATGTAATTTTAGATTATATTATCATTATTAAGTTTGATAGTCTAGCATTTGGAGTGGGACTATCAACATTTATTGCTAACATGATAACGTTATTTATAAATATTGTAATTATTTATAAATTAAAAGTTATAACAAGTTATAACTTTAATTATAACTTTATTAATAAAGTTATAACGTTATCATGTCCAATCATGATTAGTAGTTTATTTTTTACGATTATTAATATGTTAATTACTAATGTTATAACTAATCAAGTAGGAGCAGATCTAGTATCAGTTAAAGGTATGGGAAGTAATATCGAAGCTATTTCTTATCAAGTATTTGGTACTAGTATTGGAAGTATTTTAACAGTGTTTATTTCACAGAATTTAGCTAATAATCATAATGAAAGAAACAAAGATGTAATAAAAAAGATAACTTTAGTTGTCTCTATTATTATCATATTATATTCTTTATTAATATATAATAATGCTAATAATATATTTAATTTATTAACTAATGATCAAAACTTAATTAATTTAGGTACAATTTATTTACAAATACTTGCTTTTTCCCAAATTTTTGATATTGTATAATATTTTGTGTAAATGATATTTGCAATTAAAAAAATACCACATTGTGGTATCTAATTGACAAATTAGTGAGAGCTCAGTATAATATAATAAAAAAAA
>DEQD01000015.1 GCA_002359095.1 Caryophanales bacterium UBA3375 | reverse complement strand
ACAAATTTATATTGACATTTATACTTTAGTATGCGGACGCATACTAATCCAGTCACAAAGTGGATAACCATCATAAAGATACTTAACTGGTAAGTCATTAACAAAGTAGTCACTATCATTACTTATTTCTAACGCCACATACATCTTATCATCTTCATAATAATCTTCAGGTTTGTAGAATTTAGCTTCAACACTAAGTGCTTCAGTCCCTATAACATCATTGATGTTTTCTAATCTAGTATATTCATTATAATCTTTATTAGAAGACGTTCTATTACTATTAAACATAAAAAAACCAACACCACCAACAAAGACTAGGATTAAAGCGACTAATATCGCTATTAAACAACCTTTGTTGCTTTTTTTAGGTTTTGGTGCAATGTTATTATAATTATATCCATCATAATTATAATAATCGTTGTTATTATTAACATTATTTTGATTCATTTGATTGAAATTATCATTATTCACGTAATTATTCCAATCAACATTATTATTGTTATTGTTGTTATTATTAGGATTAAAATCATTAAAATCACTCATAAATTTCCTTTCCTAATTATTATAACAAAAAATGTAGCTAAAAATTAGCTACATTTTTGTTAAGTAAGTTTACTAGTAAAGTCTAATGGATGATTTATAACAACTTCGTTGTTTAAATCTTCATTTAATTTAGTCATTTTAAAACGTTAAGAAACATAAACTTCACGACTACTACCAGGTTTTATGTGTAGAGTTTTTATGATATCACCATCTCCATTTGATGGTTTCATTAAAACAAATTCTTGACTACTAGTAGTAGTACCGTTTATATCGTTTCTAATACAATATCTAAATCATTGTTTTTAGCATCGAAACTAGCTTTTAGATCAAAACAACCGAGTAAGTTTTAATACTTTCTTCTTCTACACTAAAAGTTCCTAGTAAAGATGTATCGTTAGGACGTATAGATAACATACCTTCAATGTATGTATTATTAGACGTCGGTAAAGAATACATATAGTTATTAATATACTTATCAGTATTATTAGTAACTCTAACTTCTACTACTTTATAACCTTCAACTCTTTTTCATTAACTTTAATATCGGTAGTAATAGCATTATCAATCTCCATTACTTCATTTAAAGTAGATGCTAAATTATATGATTATTTATCATCACCATAAAAATTATTTATTATAAATAAATATAAAGAAAAATGCAACTATACCAATAATAACCATAATTAGTAACATTATTGCTGCACCCAAGAAACAACCTTTAGCTACATCAGCGTTTTTTGGTTTATTTTCTAACGTTGATTCAAAACCACCGTTAGGTTGTTGATTATTAAATTTATCATTGTTATTTTCCATAATTCTCCTTAACTATTTTTTGTTAATTTTTTAAGATTATCATCCATTTCCTCATATACTGATATATTTACTTCATTCATTGCTAATTGATGTAAATTTTTTGAATCCAATTCAAACGATTTGATTTAAATTAATGTATTTTTAATTTCAATAAGTACATTATTTAAATCATCTAATGTATTAATTTCTTGTAATTTAACTTTAAACTTATTAGCACCCTTAATTCCTTTTAAGTACCAACTAGCATGTCCTCGCATTTCTTTAATTGCTACTTTTTCTCCTTTTAAGCTAACAAGTTTATTAGCATGTTTTTTAATCATGTTAATTTTATCATCAATTGTTGGTTCATCAAGTAGTTCACCTGTTTTTAAATAGTGATCTACTTGATGAATAATCCAAGGATTTCCCATCGCTGCTCGACCAATCATGATTCCATCAACACCACTATACTCTAGCATTGCTTTAGCTTTTTGTGGCGAATCAATATCTCCATTACCAATAACCGGAATATCAAGCGCTTCTTTTACTTGTTTAATAACATCCCAATCAGCTTCACCGCTGTATTGTTGTTTAGTAGTTCGCCCATGAACAAATACAGCACTAGCTCCTGCTTTTTGTGCTAGTAGGGCATTTTCTACAACATTGATGTTGTTTTCATCCCAACCAATACGCATCTTAACTGTTACTGGTTTAGAAACATTATCAACTACTCCTTTAACCATTTCATATAACAATTCTGGATATAAAAGAATTTTACTTCCAGAATTGTTTTTAGTAATCTTAGGAGCAGGACATCCCATGTTGATATCAATAATATCAACATTGTCTAATTTGTCAACTACTTTGGCTGCCTTAACTAATGTTTCCACTTCATTAGAAAATATTTGAACACTAACAGGACGCTCAAATTCAGAAATATCAATCATCTTTTGTGTATTTTCATTCCCATGAATTAATGCTTTATCATTAATCATTTCGGTACAAATTAGACCAGCTCCTAGTTCACGAACTACTTCTTTAAAGGCTGAGTTAGTAACTCCAGCCATGGGAGCTAGTACCACTTGGCTATCAAGTTCTATATTTCCTATCTTTAACATGATATCCTTAATAGTAAATAAAGAAGAATATTCTTCTTTATTGTTTTGAGATTTTATTATTTAAACCGACTAAACGTTGTAAAATAGCGGCTTTCTTTAATTTAGATATATCATCGGTTTTATCTTTAACTTGATTGTAATCATTAATTATTTTGTTTAGTTCAGCTTGATAAACATTATTTGTATCATGATTACTAATAGCACTACTAGTATTACTAATCATGTTATCAAATTCACTAATGTTATACTTAGCATTAACAAATTTATTATCATTAACACTTTGAACTACACCATAATAACCTTGTTTATTACTACGTTTAATACGTAGTAATAACATAGTTATTAAGATTATAATAATAATTAATAACCCAATGATTAATAAATGATTTAATCTCATTATGCTGGATATACAGATACTTGTTTTTTATTGCGACCTTTTCTTTCGTATTTAACAATACCAGAAACTTTTGCAAATAAAGTATCATCTCCACCTAAACCAACGTTTTTACCTGGATGAATTTTAGTTCCACGTTGACGGTAAATAATGCTTCCAGCGTGGGCAAATTGACCATCTGCTTTTTTAGCACCTAAACGTTTACTTTCAGAGTCACGACCGTTTTTAGTAGACCCAACCCCTTTTTTAGATGCGAAGAACTGTAATTGTAATTTTAACATCATTACACCTCCATTACCTTTATATTTTTACTATACTCATCTTCAACCTGTACTAAACCATTAACAAGTGTGTTTAATAGCAATTGTACATCATGAGTATCACTTAAATTAGTAAAGCTAAAATCGTTATTAACAGCTGTTATATCTAGCGTGTCATCAATTGATAACAATTGGTTAGCAATCGTAAAACACAAACAACTAACAGCACTACAAACAATATCACTACCATAATCAGCAAACTCTGCATGACCAGTTACATTAATGTAAGTAATATTATTGTTTTCTCTTTTAACTTTAACTTTAATCATTATTTTCCTACTTTAGTAATTTTTACTAATGTATATGGTTGACGGTGTCCAGTTTTACTTTTTGAATCTTTTTTTGGACGATATTTGAAAATTGTTAATTTTTTACCTTTACCATGTTTAACAATTTCCCCAGTTACTGTTGCTCCAGAAATATAAGGAGTTCCAACTTCATCACCAAGCATTAATACTTCATCAAAAGTAACACTATCTCCTGGTTCACCAACTAATTTTTCAACATAGATTTCTGTATCTTTTTCTACAGTGTATTGTTTACCACCAGTTTTAATAATAGCTTTCATCTTCCCTCCTTATTATTTTAAAGCTGTTTTAGCTTTTTCTACTAATAATTTAAATGCTTTTTGATCATTTACAGCCATATCTGCTAACATTTTTCTGTTAATGTCGATATTAGCTTTGTGTAATCCGTTCATTAATTGTGAATAACTAATTCCTTCAACTCTTGCTTGAGCGTTAATTCTTGTAATCCATAATTTTCTAAAATTACGTTTTCTTTGTTTACGATCACGAAAAGCATATTTCATTGAACGCATTACTTGTTCATTAGCTGTACGGTATAATGTATGTTTAGATCCAAAATATCCTTTAGCTAACTTTAATACTTTTTTTCTTCTACGGCGTGATACTACACCACCTTTTACTCTAGGCATATATACCTCCTTACATCATATCAATAATACTTTTTGTTTCTTGTGTAGACACTAAAGCTTGTTTTCTTAAATGTCTTTTTTGTTTTTGAGATTTTCTAATAAATTGGTGAGAAGTAAATGCACGACCACGTTTTAATTTACCTTTACCTGTTTTTTTAAATCTCTTAGTTACAGAACTTTTAGATTTCATCTTTGGCATAATCTAACCTCCTTATTTATTTAAATAAAAAAGTGTGAATAATCTCACACTAACACTACAAAAATATTTCATAAAAAGATAATATTGTAGCATTGACCTAGGTATCTTTTTACCTCAGGTGAGATTTTCTCTACTTTCCACAAGAACATCTATATTTTACCATATATTATTATAAATATGGTGGTTTAGCTCCATTATTTTTAAGTATGCTACACCACTATATTTTATTACATATCATAGTCATCATCTTGCTCTAATTCTTCTTCCACTTGTTTTAATCTTTTATCACGACCATTAATATATTCTTTTGTATTATTTAAATCACTAGGTTGCATATAATATGATGTTAATAAATGTAGAAAATCACGATTAATAGCTTCAACAGGATATATTATTGCTAAATCTGCTTTTATCAGTGGTATGTTTGTAGTTAAATAAGCAATACGCTTATTATAGAGTTTCAAGAGTAAAATGCA
>DEQD01000024.1 GCA_002359095.1 Caryophanales bacterium UBA3375 | reverse complement strand
ACATTTTTATAATAACATTAATACTAAAGCAGTACTTGATTGTTTTACAATTGATGATAAAGATCAAGATTACTACAAAGATATGGAACTAAAAGATTCTGGTTATGTTTCATATGATAATGAAAACCATTTAAGTAAAGAAGCTAAAGAAAACATTATTTATGCTTCTGATATTAGTGTAGAAATAACTAATGTAGATGATCAAGGTGTACATTTTAAAGTAAATAATTCTAGTAAGTATGATTTTGAATTAGAGAGTTTTAATACTAAAATAATGGCTATAGATAGTAATGATCCTAATGTAGGTGAGGTAGAATATGGTTTAGAAGTTCAAGATATAAATAGTAAGGATTCATCAGATAAATTTAATATACCAAAAGAAGGTAGTAGAGAGTTAATTTTTGCTCCATCTTATGATGGTTATGAATTTGACCCTAAACTAGATTATAAAATTATCATGCTATTTTGTGGAAAACAGGTGTCTTAATTTGGTATAATTATAATATGAAAAACAAAGAAATTAAAGTCTTTTTAGATACTCTAAAAAAGCCTAATATATATACTAAATTAGGCTTTTTTAATGATAAATTAAATATTTAGTAGTAAGGATAGACAAAGTCTATCCTTTTTCTAGTTTTAAAGGATGGTTATGAGTAATAAGGGGTTTAGTTTTGAAAGTAATTTAGAACATCAACAAAAAGCAGTAGATAGTGTTATTGATGTTCAGATGGAAACAGGTACAGGTAAAACATATAGACAGCGGAGTGAGTCCAATATCCAAATTTATGTTGGGTAAACTCTAGATATTAAAAAAGATTGGATAATCATAGAAAGAATTTAGAAAAACAAGATAGAAATTTTAGTAAGTTTAAAATTATATATTCAGATACATTAATAAGTCTGGTATATATTTAATTGAAACTATGTAAATGAGATTTATAACCGCGGATAGAAATCTTAAATTAGTTAATAAGAAAACAAATCAAAAACGTATAATTTCTATCAGAAAGAATAATACGAAGCTCTTCTTCCAAATATATGGAAGGTATTAAAGGAACTTTCATATATTTGGAAAATGATAATTTAAGAGGACATTTTAAGAAATGAATTAATAATTAGGAGAAGTATATGAGTGAGAAGAAAGAAGTTTTAAGAAAAGAATTTGATAAATCTAAATATGTACTAGGTTTGGACTTAGGAGTAACTAGTGTTGGTTGGGCGTTATTAGACCCAGCTAATAATCAACCGATTGATCAAGGGGTTTATCTTTTTGATCAAGCAAATAAAGCAGAAGATAGAAGAGCTGCTAGAAGTACTAGAAGAAGATATAATCGTACTAGATATAGAAAGTTAAGACTTAAAAAGTTATTAGCTGATAATGGGATAGATTTATCTTCTAAACCTAATAATGAATTATTAGAATTAAGAAATAAAGGTTTAGAAGATAAATTAAGTGAACAAGAAATAGTTGATATTTTATATTTCTTTGTTAAGAATAGAGGTTATATTCCTTTTGAAGAAGGTAAAGATGGTGTTGAAAAACACAAAATTGCTAATAGAGAAGAAAACAAGAATAAATATCCTTGTCAAATTCAAAAGATAATCTTGGAAGAAGAAGGTAAGTATAGAAGTACTGAAAACAAATTCTTATGGGGAGATTATAAAAAAGAAATTAGAGCAATCTTAGAAAATCAATATAAACAAGGTCATAAATTCTTAACAGAGGATTTTATTAATAAATACTTTGAAATTTATGAATCTAAACGTAAATTCTGGGAAGGTCCAGGATCGTATAAAAATGTTCATAGTTTATCGCCTTATGGTAGATATAGAACTAAGGAAGATATTGAAGAGTATAAGAAAGATAATAATTATAGAAAGTTTTTATTTGAAGAATTATTAGGTGAGTGTAAAATATATACTGGCGAAAAAGTAGCTCCTAAAAATAATGTATATGCTGAATACTTCAATTTACTTAATGATTTATTTAACTTAAGAGTTGAAGAAGATAGAATAAATGAAGATGCTAAACATTATTTTACAAAAGGTACTTTAAATATGGAAGGTGTTGATTTAATAGTTGATAGTATTTTATCTAGTGGATCTACTAATTATTCATCTATATTTAAAAAGAACTTTGGTCTTGATTTAGAAAAAGATGTATCAGGATATAAGAAAGATGCTGATGGAAAACCTGAAATAGCAAAATTAGAAACTTTTGCTTCATTTATTAGAATGAAGAATGTTAAAGCTAAAAAAACTGGCGAAATTATTGCTGAAGTAAGTGAAGAAACTTTAAATAAATTTAAAGAACTTATTTTAGAGAATCCAGAGTATTATAATGATTTAGTAAATATTCTTGAAATATATCCAAAAGGTGATGAGTGTTTAGATGCTATAGTAAATCTAGATGGATTTAAAGATATGTTTGGTGATGAAAGTTATGATTTAGCTAAAATTATTGATGGAAAATATAAAAAAAACAAATATCATAGTTTAAGTGAAAAAGCATTATTAACTTATATTAAACTAATGCAAGAAGAGTGTAAAAACAGTTCTTGGGTTAGCAAGAAATGTGATAAAGTAATTAAACCAACATATCATAAAGATTTAATTGATAATTATCCTAAAAATGGAAAAGTATCAACTCATTTAATTAAAGGGTTAATAGCTAACCCTCAGGTTAAGAAAAGTTTAAGCAAAGCTATTTATATTATTAATACTTTAATGGAAAAATATCCGAATAAAATTGGTACTATTGCTATAGAGTCTAATAAAGAAAGTATGAGTCCTCAAGATCAAAAAGATTGGCATAACTATTGTTTAGAAGGTAACAAACAAAGACAATTAGCTAAAAAGAAACTAAAAGATGATTATGGAATTGAAAATCCAACTAGAAATGATATTAATAGATATTTATTATTAGAAGAATGTGATTTTAAATGTGCGTTTTGTAACAAACCTATTTCATTAGACTCATTCCAAATTGAACATATTCTACCTTTATCTAAATCTGCAGATGATAGTTTTAATAACAAAACTTGTAGTTGTAATGATTGTAATAACAAAAAGAACAATAGAACTCCATTAGAATGGTTAAGTCAACCAGAAGAATTTATAAAAAGAGTAAAAGCTAATAAAAAATTTAGTCAAGAGAAAAAGAATAACTTATTATTCTCTGGTGATTTAAGTAAATATGAGAAGAAGTTTATTAATAGAAACTTAAGAGATACAGCTTATGTTACGAGTGAACTTAAAAAACAATTAATGTTATTTGCTGAAGCAAATAACTTAGAAATTGGAGTTATGTCAGTTCCCCCGGTATTTACTTCTCAAGTAAGAACTCAATTCTCAATTAATAAAAATCGTGATGAGAATGTATACCACCATGCTCAAGATGCTATGATAGTAGCAATGTTTCCTTTAACTGTAGTTGGTAGATTATCTTATAAAATTCAAAATAATGCTGATATGTTCTGGTCTACACCTTATATAGATAACTTTACTAATAAAGATGGTAGAGGGTTTAGTGTTAAGTTGGATGGTAAACTAATAAAACATGTTAAAGATAGTAATTATGATAATACTAGAATTAAAAAGGATAATAGTATTAGAAAAAATGCATCATTAAGTAATGCTAATTTAAATACATATATTGAGAAAGATGGTAAATATAATCAAATTCGTTTTATCAATAATATTTATGAGTGTGAAAATAAAAACATTGAAGATATTTTAATTAAAAAACCACAAGATTTATTAATGTATAAACAAGATAAAGAAACTATTGACTATTTAATAAGTATCTATGAAGAGTACAAAGATAAAAAGATTGTTTATACTGATAAAGATGGAAAAGAAGCAACAAAAGCAATTAATCCGTTTAAACATTATTGTTTAGAAAAACATTCAATTGAAGAAAAAGATTTTAAACCAAATATGCATGGGATTAGAATGCAAAGAAAAGGAAACAAACAACAACCTGTTATTGTTAAATTAAAATATGTGGTCAAAGATGTTTCAACTCCATGGATAATTAATAAGTGTGATGATATAAAACAAAACAAACATGTAGGTTATGATTCAGTTAAACAAAAATACATCGAAGTATACAAAGGTAAAGATGTTAAAGGAAAAGAAAAATACTTCTTCTTACCGATATCTTTTAATATGTTTAAGACTAATAAAGAAGGCAAACAAGTACTTGATAGAGAATCTTCGTATTATAAAGCAATGTTTGATACATATATAATTGGAAAAAATGCAGATGTATCATCGTTGGTTAAACAGTTTGATTTATCGTCTAATGATATAATTAAATGTGAAACTAAAGATGGAGTATTATTCGGTCTTGTGAATTATTTTCATAAATCGAAAAATGGAATAATATTAAAAGATCTACACAACAAAGGATTAAATAAATATTTTACTCAAAATAGTAAAAATGCTATTAAGATAGGGTATGGTAAATTAGGAAAATATGGATTGAACTTTATAAATATTTAGAGGAAATTAAATAATGAGTTGGAGAACAATTATTATAGATGATGCTCTAAAACTAAAATTAGTTTTAGATAATATGATTATTAAAACAGAAACCGATGAGGTTTCTGTTAATTTAAATGAGATAAAGAATATTATTTTAACAGACCATAAAACTACTATAACAGTTAGACTACTACAACAAATTGCACACAAAGGTATTGATTTAGTTGTTTGTGATGATTCTAAGATGCCAAAAGGTAATTATTTACCTTTAACTAATAATTCTAGAACAACTAAGTATCGTAAAATATCTTATGAATATCTAAAAGAAAATAAAGAGGTATTATGGCAAAAAATAATAAGATCTAAAATATATAATCAAATGCTTAATTTAAAACTAATAGGTGAAGATTATAATGCTATATATAAGTATTATAATAATGTAAAACTTTATGATAGAGATAACCAAGAAGGAATAGCTGCTAGATGTTATTTTGTTAGATTTTTTGGTGAAGATTTTAAACGATTTGATGATGATTTAATAAATGCTTGTTTAGATTATACGTATCAAATAATTAGATCTAGAATTAGTCAACAATTACTAGCTAAAGGTTTAGATCCGTGTATTGGTATATTTCATAGAAGTGAATATAATTCATTTTGTTTAAGTGATGATTTAATTGAGCCTTATCGACCTATTATTGATTGGTATATTAGAGAAGTTTTAAGAGAAGATGATTATAAATATCTGTCAGCTAAACTAAAGTTTAGACTAACAGATATAGTTAATTATCAAATAACTTTTAATGGTAAAAAGCATACAGTTGATACAAGTATAAGTCCATATATAGATTGTGCTCTAAATAATGAAATAGAGTATCAATTTCCTAAGTTAGATGTATAAGTCAGATTACCGTAAGATGAGAATATTATTAATGTATGATTTACCAATGAAAGAGTATGAGCAAACTAAAGAATATACTAAGTTTAGAAAATTATTGATTAGTTTAGGATTTTATAAAGTACAATATTCTGTATATACTAAGGTTGTAGCTAATAAGAAAAATGCTCCTGCTATAATTAATCGATTAAAAAGAGATATACCAAGTGGAGGGGAAATTAGAGTATTTTATATAACTGAAAAACAATATCAACAAATGGATTTCTTAAGAGGAGAAAAAAGTAAACAAGAAACTATAGTTGGTGATAATAGAATAGTAGTTATTGGAGATTTAGATGAATAAATTAAAAATAAAGAAGTTATTTAATGATAATGAGATACATTTAGATAAATGTAACTCATTAATTATATCTGATTATAATAAATATTTAAAATTTTATTATACTCTATATTCAATTAATAATACTTCATCAGTAAAAGAACTAACTTTTTCTGATGAAGTTATACTAAACAATAATGAGTTAAAAAAATCTAACTTTATACTTTTAGATTTAAGAAATCCAAGTGAGATTATTAATCAATTAGAGTTTAAAAAGGATACACTACTTACTAAATGGTTACTTGATAAAATCGATAAAGAGATTGATATTGATCAACCTTTAACACTAATAGAAAATGGTTTATCTCATTTTAATAATGAATATGTTGAATTTGATATGAAATCTATAGAAATTAATAAATTATTAGATATATTATCTACAATTAACTTCGTTAATTATAGATTTGATGATGTTATCAGTTTATTTAAGAAGATAGTTAGTGAATATTTATCGAATCATCCAGAAATAACAATGTTTGTTTTTGTTGATGAATATATAGATGTAGATGATATAAAACTAGATAACATCTATATATTCTCTAATAACTTAAACTATGATAATTTCATTTTGTTTGAAAATGAAATTATCAATCTTAATGTAGATTCATTAGTAGAAGTGGTTTATGATGAATTTCCTGATATTCTTGATAAAGAAAATATTAGGTTATTAATAAATAGTAATATTAATAATATTATTAATGATAATAATATCAATTTAGTAGAAGAAGATTTAGTGGTTATTTCGGTTATTATTAAAGAGAAGTTAGGTTTAGATTATAATTTAAACTTTGATATAGAAAAAATCAGTAAAAAAACGTATTATCACTACCTAAAAATGGTAAAATAAATATGTATTAATAATTAAATATAATTTATACCAATGGGTGCTAATTTGGGTACTCGTAAAACAAAAGTAATCTATGTCAATGAAATGAAAGCGTTTTAAGATGGTGCTAAATTAGGTATGCATAAAAGGCAAATGTTAACTAAAAGTTTTACAGATTTGTTTTAAGATGGTGCTAAATTAGGTATGCATAAAAGACAATTAGCATTGATTAATAAGACAAACGAGTTTTAAGATGGTGCTAAATTAGGTATGCATAAAAGGTATAAAATATATTATTAATGCTGCATACCTAATTTAGCACGGTTCTTATTATAAGACAATATGTCGTAATTTTAAGGTCTATAAGGTCTTTTTTTTATTATACTACATTACGATTATATGTAGTTTGAAAGGCAA
>DEQD01000039.1 GCA_002359095.1 Caryophanales bacterium UBA3375 | reverse complement strand
ACAATATCACATTTACACGACAAGAATCAACAAATTATATATCTCTAATTGTGTTATAATAATATTGTGAGAGGTATTATCTAAAGGAGGAATATGAGAAATATATTTATAAAACCAGATATTGGTTTCCCTGAATTATTACAAAAAGAAGACGTATTTGAAAACAAATTAGAATTAGAAATTGGTGAATGTAATAGTCAGATTAATAATGAACTAACATTATTGATGGAAAACTTGAGTGAAGTAAGTTTGGAAACAAATAACATAATTAAGATGTTTAATAAGAGTAGTGAAAAAGTTGTTGAAAAGATGAAAGAGTTTGATCAGGAAGTTGGAGATATAATCAACAATGAGTAAAGAAGAAGAAATTCAAAGCATCAACAACAAAATCTACTTATTAGATGAAAAAATCAAATTAGTTTCCGAAGTAGAAAGTTATGTTAGTGATTTTGGACTAATTAGAAATATCGGGAGTCAATTAGTTGACATTGATGATGTATACATAACAAATCTAAAAAATCAAGTCATTCAGAATGTATTAAGTATACATAATAAATATGAAGATGAATTGTCAAATTTACGATATGAATACAATAATAATATTAGTGGTCTAGAAGATGAAATTATAGAGTTAAGAAAAGATGATTAGAATCGGTTTGTTAATTAATAAGCAACAACTAGACACTAATATGGAAGTAATTAGAACTAAATTAAGAGAAAAGGTTGATATTATCAATCAATTGGTTGTAGATTTTTCTACATATGGAAAGCAAGAATCAACATCACAAGCTTTAGAGGTGTTAAAAGGGTATGCTAATAATGAAATACCTGATATGCTAAATAGACTAAGAGACGTTTTTAATACTATCATTGATAAAACATACAAAATTCAAGACAGATATGAACAATTATGTGGTAATTGTTCATTAAATGAGGTAGATCTAGAAAATAATATTGAAATTCTTGACAAAATTTTAAAACGAACTGAAGAAACGAAATATCAGTTGCTAAAGGTTGAAGTAATTAGTACTGAACAAATTAATCAACAAATCGAAGATATCAAAGAGTTAAAAATGTTGTATCAAGACAAACTTGATGGTTTATTAGAGTTTGATCGTTTTTCAACAGATATATTTTATGATGAAAGTCAAGAAATAGTAAGAATCACAGAGGATTTAAGAAGTTTATCATCAAGTTTAGAAAGTCCGTTTATTTCGACTGGACTGTTTTTTGATCGAACAAATATTGTTTTAGATAAATTGCAAAATGAAAATCAAGTACAAGCTAGTAAGCTATCATTAGAAGAACAAGAACAAATTCTAGGTATTAGCTATGAAGATTTTTGTTCGCTGTATAATGAAATGTATGGTTTTGATAAACAAGACATATATTATATTTGGGTAATAAAGGTCGGTATATATCAACGATATGGTCCTGATGAAGGAGAGTTTTATTTTAATTATGTAATGGGAAGGATATATTATAACCCAGATGCTTCAAGCAAAGATGAAACAATCGGACGAGGATTTGATACTATTATAGGAGATTTAGATGGTGCAACTAGTAGCGAAACAGATATGAAAAATTTTCTAAAAGAAATATCTGGATTGGAAGATGAAGAAATAAATAGGGTGTATTTTAGAATAAGGTTACAACACACATTGTGTAATGAAGAAATGTCTATACCAGAAAGAAATCTAACAGACAGTGATTCAAATATGTATAATTGGTTAGGTAATTATCTGAAATCGAAATCGTATTCAACAAAAAAGGTTGATAAGATAATTAATGATTTAATTACAAATGGAGAATCTAGTATTTATATAAACGAGCTTAATGAAGCATATTCATTTTGGCAAAGCCAAAAAGAATTAATGCTAGGGAAAACAGATTTTGTTCATTACTCAATAACTACAGCAACTATATTATACGATGGTGAAGAAGTTCCTTCATTTTTGGAACGTATAGGGGAAGGTTTTGATGATGAATCTGGGTGGTATGGTGATTTGGATGGATTTAATTTAGATAAAGTTGGATCAATGAATAATATAGATTACAAATCTGATTTAGATGCAGAAAATATTATATTCTATCAAAAACAAAAAAATATATCAAATCTAGATCAAGCAAGAAAAATGTATTATGAAGAATTGAATAAGGGAACAATTAATAGAGCTAACTATTTTAAAAAGAACAAACCAGAGGTTTTAGATTTTGTTATAGAAAAAGGGATTGGGAATTATCAAGATGAAAAATTAGAAAATGTTGTCCCTCCAGTAATAACTTCTCCAGAGGGTCAACAAGCCTATAATAATTATATGAACGGTTTGTGTGAGGAATATAAACAAGAGTATTTACAATTACCATTTGAAGAAAAAATCAAGTATATTCCAGAATATGCTAGAAATTTTGTTTATTCCTTGTATTCAGATAGTAATGAGTTGGTAGAAAATGTATTATAAAGGGAATGTGTTTTTAGCATATTTTATTACGCTATTAATAATATATGCGACATCATTATTTATGTTACCTAATTACAATTTATTTACTAAAGATTTGGATTTACTTGGAGTTAACAATGTTGAATATTATTATCAAGGTAATTTAGTAAATAATCAAGCTGATATTAATGATGATTGTAGTAAGGTTGGTAGATATGAAATAAATGATAATATATATCAATTTATTTCTCAAACCACAGTAATAGGTGATAGTAAATACATACTATATGTCGGTATTTCGCAATCAGTACTGTTTCCTAACAATGAGTTTCTTAATGCCTACACGTTTATAAGTTATGAAGTAGAAGGAAGAGAACAAGATAAAGATTTTTATCAACAAAATATTAATGAAATGTGGGATAAAATAAAAAACAATGTATTTAATAAGGTACTATCAGACTATGATGATTATTCAGAAAACTTTTTAGGTTTTTCAGATATTCTTTATGAAGTAGATATAAACAATAATATTAAAAAAGATAAAATATACAGTGTAGTTAATCAACAATCATTAATTGGAGGATTATGCAAAAGAGTGCAATCAATTTAAAAGTAATATTAATGTTGATTCCTGTAATTAATATTATATATGCAATATCTTTTACTAGTAGTCTAATTAAAAAATATAATGATAAAACATATTTACAATTAAGATATATCCCAATACTATATGTAATAGTCTTGGGATTAAACTACATGTTATTTATTATTCGGATTGGATATTTTCCTAATACCTTTTTATTTACTATTATAACTATGATTATGATGATATTAGATTACATAATCTTAATGATATTATCTAATGTATTAGATAATATCAAAATTAAGTTGTTTAATCAAAAACACTTAAACAATAAACTGTTTACTATTAACGTAATTATGATGTTATTAACTATGTTACTTATCATTATAAGTTTGTATCTAGCCGATGGGTTTAGTATCCATTTTAATACATTTAAAATATTACTACAAATATTTATTTTTTTACCTACAATTTTAGTTATGATAATCATGGTTGAGTATTTAACCATGATTAAACGAAGTTTAATATAAGTCCTACTAAAAGTAGGACTTTTGTAAATGTTGGTATTGTGTAAAATTTTGTG
>DEQD01000007.1 GCA_002359095.1 Caryophanales bacterium UBA3375 | reverse complement strand
CATTTTACTCTTGAAACTCTAAACTACTAAAAGTGGTAAAAAACCTAGAAAAACACAAATTATTAACTCATTTTTACCTTTAATTTTAGTATAATAAAAAATGAGGAGAGAAAATGAAGAAGATAGCAGTATTAACCAGTGGTGGAGATGCACCAGGAATGAATTCTGCCATAAGAGCAGTAGTTCGTAGTGCGCTTGCTAATGGTGTTGAAGTATATGGTATAACAGAAGGATATTATGGGTTATATCATGATCAAATTGAAAAATTATCTCGTAACGACGTTATAGGTATTTCAAAACGTGGTGGTACAATCTTAGGTAGTGCTCGTTTCCCTGAATTTGCTGATGAAGAAGTTAGAAAAAAAGCAATTGATAATTTAGATAAACACGGAATAGAAGGGTTAGTTGTTATCGGTGGAGATGGATCTTACATGGGTGGAGTTCGTCTTAGTGAAATGGGTTATCCATGTATTGGTATTCCAGGAACTATTGATAATGATGCTCCACAAACGCAAACAACTATTGGGTTTGACACAGCATTGAACACAATTGTTGAAGCGGTTGATAAATTACGTGATACATCAGCTTCACACAATCGTTGTAGTGTAGTTGAAGTAATGGGACGTGATGCTGGAGATTTAGCTCTTCATGCCGGAATTGCAACTGGTGCTGATTTTACAATTGTACCAGAAGTAGAATACAGTATTGATGAAATTGTAAAACAAATTAAAGAATTGCAAGCTCAAGGGAAAAAACACTTTATCGTAATCGTAGCAGAAGGAGTTAAGATTGCCGATAAGTTACGTGATGTAATTGAAGAAGAAACTGGAGTAGAAACTCGTACTACGGTATTAGGGCACATCCAACGTGGTGGAGCACCTAGTGCTAGTGATCGTGTGCTTGCTAGTCGTTTAGGAGCATACGCTGTTGAATTACTATTAGAAGGTAAGTCAGCTAGATGTGTGGGAATTATTAATAACCACTTAGTTAATAATGATATTTTAGAGGCAATTAAAATTCCTCACACTATTGATAATGATTTATATAAATTAGCTAATAAGCTATTAAACAAATAAAAAATAAAAATTTTTGGGAGTAAATATGAAAAAAACAAAAATTATTACTACAATTGGTCCTGTAAGTAGTAACTATGAAACATTAAAAAAAATCGTTGAAGCAGGAAGTAACACAATTCGTTTAAACATGTCTCATGGTGATTATGATGAACAAATGGAACGTGTTAACTTACTTAAACAAATTAATGAAGAATTAGGAACTAGTGTAGCTATATTATTAGATACTAAAGGTCCTGAGGTAAGAACTGGATTATTTGAACCAGATACTGTATTAGAAAAAGGAAATACTGTAACTATCGTTACTGACGAGGTTGTTGGTAACACAGAAAAATTTACTGTAAGTTACAAAGACTTATACAAAGACGTTAAAGCTGGAGATACTATCTTAGTTGATGATGGTTACCTTTCTTTATTAGTTAAAGAAATTAATGGTAGTGATATTGTATGTGAAATTCAAAACACTGCTAAAGTAAAAGACCGTCGTGGGGTTAATGTACCAGGAGTTACATTAAACTTTGAATTTATTAGTGAAAAAGATCGTTCAGATATAATCTGGGCATGTGAAAATGACTTTGATTATATTGCAGCAAGTTTTGTAAGAAATCAACAAGATGCTAAAGAATTAAGAGAAGTTATTGCTTCTACTGGAAATACAAACATCAAATTAATTGCAAAAATTGAATCTCAAGATGGTGTTGAAAACTTTGATGCTATTTTAGAAGAATGTGATGGAATCATGATTGCTCGTGGAGACTTAGGGGTAGAAGTACCAGCTGAGGATGTACCAGTAATTCAATCAATGATTATTGAAAAATGTAATCGTGTAGGTAAAATTGTAATTACTGCAACTCAAATGTTAGAAAGTATGCAAAACAACCCACGTCCAACACGTGCAGAAGTATCAGATGTATTTAATGCGGTATTAAACGGTACTGATGCGGTAATGTTATCAGGAGAAAGTGCTGCGGGTCAATATCCTGTTGAAGCTGTTGCTATGCAAGCAACTATTTGTGAAAAAGCAGAACAAAGTTTTAACTATGATAGTTACAATCAAGAAATTTTTGCTAACTTAAGTCACACAATTCAAGAATTAGTAGCTTACTCTGTAACATCAACTGCTGCTAAATTAGAAGAAGCTAAATTAATTATTGCTATTACTAATTCAGGAGCTACTGCTCGTTCAATTAGTCGTATGCGTCCAAAATTACCTATTTTAGCTATTACTCATGATGAAAGAGTACGTCGTGGTTTAAGCTTAAATTATGGTGTTATTGCTCATCAAGCTGAGAAAAAAGCGACTATGGATGAAATGTTAAATGATGCAGTAAACGTTGCTAAAGAATTAGGATTAGTAAAAGCGGGAGATGTTGTTGTAATCTCAGCTGGTAGTATGTCTGGTAAAGGAAACACAGACTTAATGAAAGTTAGAGTTGTAGCATAAGATGTCTTTACATATTATTAAACATCCTGTAATTGAACATAAATTATCAGTACTTCGTCAGGAAGAAACGCCTACTAATGAATTTAGAACTATCGTTAGTGAAATAGCTTCACTAATGACTTATGAAATTACTCGTAATTTAGAATTACAACCACGTAAAATTAAAACGCCAGTTACTACTTGTGAGTGTAATTTTATTTCAGGGAAAAAACAAGTAGTAATTCCTATTCTAAGAGCTGGTCTTGGAATGGTTGAAGGAATAACTAACGTTATTCCTGGAGTTAAAATCGGTCATATTGGAATTTATCGTGATGAAGAAACACTACAACCACAAGAGTATTTTTCTAAGTTTCCAGATAACTTAGAAGAACGTGAAATATATTTAGTAGATCCAATGTTAGCTACAGGTGGTACGGCGATTGCTGCTATCAATATTTTAAAAAAACGTGGTGCTAAACGTATTAACTTAGTTTGTTTAGTAGGTTGTCCTCAAGGAGTTGAAGCTGTTGAAACTGCTCATCCAGATGTTGACATTTATCTAGCAAGTATAGATGAAGGATTAAATGAAAAAGGATATATTGTTCCAGGTTTAGGTGATGCTGGGGATCGCTTATTTGGGACTAAATAGGAGGTAAAATGGCATTCTTTAAGAAATCAAGTGCAGATATCGGAATCGATTTAGGAACTGCCAATGTATTAATTTATCGTCAAGGTGAAGGAATAATTTTAAATCAACCTTCAATTGTTGCCGTTGATAAGTTAACAAAAAAAGTAGTTGCTGTTGGGGAAGAAGCATACTCAATGGTTGGACGTACTAACAATAACATTGAATTAATTCGTCCTCTAAAAGATGGGGTAATTGCTGATTTTGATGTAACTTGTGAAATGATTAAAATCTTCTTAAATAAAGTAGATACAAAAGGGATTAAATTATCTCAACCAAAAATTTTAATTTGTTGTCCAACAAACATTACTACAGTTGAACGTGATGCGATTGCTAAAGTTGCTGAATTAGCAGGAGCTAAAAAAGTATTTATTGAAGAAGAACCAAAAGTTGCTGCTGTAGGTGCTGGGTTATCAATTTTCCAGCCATTTGGAAACATGGTAATTGATATCGGTGGGGGAACTACTGATATTGCTGTTTTATCAATGGGAGAAATTGTAAATTCTTCAAGTTTAAAAGTAGCTGGGGATTTATTAACTCAAGATATTAATGATTATATTAAATCAGAGTACCAATTATTAATTGGAACACGTATGGCTGAAAAAGTTAAAATCCAATTAGGTACAGCGTTTGAATATGATGAAAATAAAAAAATGGTAATTACTGGTCGTGACTTAGTATCAGGATTACCTAAAAAAATCGAAGTAAGTGAAAAAGATGCTTATGAAGCTCTTCAACCTTCACTTCGTCGTATTGTAAATGAAACAAAACAAGTATTAGAAACTACAGAACCAGAATTAGCTTCTGATATAATTGAACAAGGTATCTTTGTTACAGGTGGTGGAGCTTTAATTAATGGTTTAGACCAACTATTAGAAGAAGAAATTGGGGTTCCAGTGCTTATTGCTGAAGATCCATTGAATGCTGTTGTTAAAGGAACAGGAGCATTATTAGAATTAAACGCTGATGTTAATTCTCCGGTAACATTAAACTAATATGTTTTTAGAAGTACCAATTAAATTAGAAGGATACATTAGTGCGATTAAAGATCAAACTAAATTTATTAATCAAGATAGTAACAAAATAACATTACTGCAAATAGGTAAGGCTGATAAAGAAGAACATACTAAACTTATGTATCTTCTTTATAATCCTTACCCTGTTACTTTAACTATCGATTTAAATTTTTTTGATGATGTAAATAACTTATATAAAATGTATCCAACTCAATTTCAAGTAGCTCCAGAAACAAGTTATGCTTTTGTAGTTTTTGTTAATAAGTATCGTCCACTTAGTATTAATGAAAATCGATTAATTTCAATTTTAAAAAGAAATATTGATAGTCGGATAATGCGAATGAACAATACTAGTTATCAAGGTAAATACAAAAATAGCTTAATTTATAACATTGAGCATCCACACTTAGAAATTGATAAAACAATGTTACTTAATAAAAAACATACTAATAATCCGGAAAATGAAGTTATTGAATTTAATTCTAGTTATAATGAATATATTAAAATTGATCTGATTAAATTAACCGATGATCAAGAAAACTACATTTTTAAATTCAAGTTCTCAAATGATAGTAACCTAAACTTCAAAGTTAAACGCTTGAAATTTAAGTTATTTGATGATGTAAAAAAATTCTATGTAAATATTAATGAAGAAGTTGTATTTAAAAATCATTCAAGTAAAGAAATTACAATTTATATCAACAAAATGGAATTAAAAGATGTTGATGTACGTGATTTACAAGTAAAAATTAGTTTAGTCTAAGGAGTAATATGAAAACAATTATTGCTGGTAACTGGAAAATGAATAAAACGTTACCTGAAGTAAAAGAATATGTAGAAGCTATTAATAAAGCTAGCGTAAATAATGATTGTGAAGTTAAATTATTTGTTCCAAGTATTTTTGTAAGTGAAGTAAAAAATACTATTACTAATCCAAGTGTAAGTGTGGGAACTCAAAACATTCACCAAGAAGAAAGTGGAGCATTTACTGGTGAGGTTGCAGCTAACATGGTTAAAAGTATTGGTGTTAATGCAACTTTAGTAGGGCACTCTGAACGTCGTTCTTACTATAATGAAACAGATAGTATTGTTAATAAAAAAGTTAAAGAAGCTTTAAAAAATGGTTTATCAGTAATGTTATGTGTTGGTGAAACATTAGAAGAAAGAAAAAGTGGGATGATGAAATCTGTTATTTCTACACAATTACGAGATGGATTAGCAGGAATTAGTGAAGAAGAAATGAAAAATATTCAAATTGCTTATGAACCAGTTTGGGCAATTGGTACAGGTGAAACTGCAACTAGTGAACAAGCTCAAGAAGCATGTTTAGAAGTAAGAAACATTTTAGCTGATATCTTTACACAAAGTGTTGCTGATCAAACTCCAATTTTATACGGAGGAAGTGTTAATAATTCAAACGTTGAAGAAATCCTTTCACAAAACGACATTAACGGAGTATTAGTAGGTGGAGCATGTTTAGATGCTAATGGATTTAGTGAAATGTTTAAATAATTCCCAAAAGAATTTGTTTTATGATATAATAGAAAGGTAGTTGTGGTCTAGTGGCGCAACGGTTAGCGTACCTGCCTGTCACGCAGGGGGTTGCGGGTTCGAATCCCGTCTGGACCGCCATTATCTTTAATTGACCTGTTAGCTCAGTTGGTAGAGCATCTGGCTTTTAACCAGAGGGTCATAGGTTCGAATCCTATACAGGTCACCATTTTTTAACAATTATTTGTAATTATGTGTTATAATAACAATGTTTATATTGGGCTATCGCCAAGTGGTAAGGCACTGGTTTTTGGTACCAGCATTCGTAGGTTCGAATCCTGCTAGCCCAGCCATTTTTATTTATATAAGATTTATGTAGTTGGCCCGTTGGTGAAGCGGTTAACACACATGCCTTTCACGCATGCACTCACGGGTTCAAATCCCGTACGGGTCACCATTTTAAATTAAACGGAGGATTACCCAAGTCCGGTTGAAGGGACTGGTCTTGAAAACCAGCAGGTCGAGAAATCGGCGCAGGGGTTCGAATCCCTTATCCTCCGCCATTTATTTGACCTGTTAGCTCAGTTGGTAGAGCATCTGGCTTTTAACCAGAGGGTCATAGGTTCGAATCCTATACAGGTCACCATTTCATTATTACTTTTAGTCCATTACGGACTTTTTTTTATATTTATATGATATAATATATATAGTTAGTAAATTAGCATGATAACAATTTATTAGATCATCAATGATCGTTTAGATAGTAAGTAACTCGAGCTATAAAGTGAAAGCTTAATTATTGATTATCTAGTATTGAAGTTATTGACCTTTACTAGCAAATAAAAAATTAGTGGAGGTAGGTTATGTCAAAATATACAGGACCTAAATGGAAAAAGTCAAGAAGACTTGGATTTAGTTTGTCAGAAACAGGAAAAGAGTTAGCACGTCGTAACTATGCACCTGGTCAACATGGACAAGCAAGAAAAAAACAAAGTGAGTATGGACTTCAACTTGCTGAAAAACAAAAAGTTCGTTTTATGTATGGTTTAACAGAAAAACAATTTAGAAAACTTTTTGAAAAAGCTGGTAAAATGAAAGGGATCCACGGTACTAACTTTATGATTTTATTAGAATCTCGTTTAGATTCATTAGTTTACCGTTGTGGATTTGCTATGACTCGTCAACAAGCACGTCAAATCGTAAATCATGGGCACGTGTTAGTTAATGGGAAAAAAGCAACAATTCCTTCAATGATCTTAAAACCAGGAGATCAAATTTCATTTAGAGAAAGAAGTCAAAACTTAAAAGTTGTTAATGAAGCTTTAGAAAATAGAGTATCAACATTAGAATTTGTTAATGTTGATAAAACTAAAAAAGTGGGAACTTTTGAAAGATATCCAGAAATGAAAGAATTAAACCAAGATATCAACCCACAATTAATCGTAGAGTTCTATTCTCGTTAATCTAATGATTAATAATAAGGAGTAAATATGGCAATAAAAGTAATTGGCAGTGTTGAAGAATTTAATCAAGAAATTGCAAGTGGTACAGTATTAGTTGATTTTTACGCAGATTGGTGTGGACCTTGTCAAGCATTATTACCTATTTTAGAAAAAACAAGTGAGGAATTAACAGATGTAAATATTGTTAAAGTTAACGTTGATAATTTACCTGATGTTGCTGGAACTTATCAAGTAGTTTCAATTCCTACAATGATTATTTTTAAAGATGGGGAACTTGTTGAAAAACACACAGGTGTAATGCAACGTGATGAAATTATCACTTGGGTAAATTCTAAAAAATAAGACCTAGGTCTTATTTTTTTATACATATGATTAAAGACAAAATAAAAGAAGTACCACATCATCCAGGTTGCTATATTTATAAGAACAAAAATAACGAGATAATATATATTGGTAAAGCTAAAGATTTAAGAAAAAGAATGAGTAGTTATTTTCGTCCAGTAAATAATTTAAAGACAAGCAAATTAGTTTCTGAAATTGCTGATTTTGAATATATTTTAACTAATTCCGAACTAGAAAGTTTGATATTAGAAAATAAATTAATTAAAAAACATAGTCCTAAATATAACATTTTGTTAAAAGATGATAAAACGTATCCTTTTATTGTTTTAACTGATGAAAAGCACCCTCGATTAATAAAATCGCGTAGTAAAAAAATCAAAGGAACTTATTATGGACCTTTTTCATCAGCAAGTTTTGTTAATAATATCATTAGTTATATTAACAACCATACTAGTTTAAGAAAATGTAAATCTATTCCTAAACAAAAGTGTATTTATTATGATCTAAATCTTTGTTATGGTCCTTGTATTAAACAAGGAGTTAATAGTAAAGAAAGTGTAGAGGAAGTGAAATCTTTGCTTGCTAATGATTTTTCTAAACTAAAAAAAAGTTTAGTTGAGTCACGAAATAAAGCAAGCAATCGTTTAGAATTTGAAGAAGCAAATGAGTATCAAACCCTACTTACTCAAATTGATGAATTTAGAGTAGGTCAAGTAGTGGAGATGAATAACCATAAAGATTTTTATGCTCTAGATTATTATAAAACAGATGATTGGATTTCGTTAGTTTTATTAGAAATTGTAGATGGAATTATTGTTAATATTAAACAAACAATCATTGATTATTTTAATGATGAATATGAAGCAATAATAACTTATTTATTTCAAGAATTAAATGTTGAGGATACATATTATATGTATTGTCCTAATGAAGAACTATTAAGTTTTATTAATGATATTTTTATTACCCATGAAGTTAAATTAAAAAAACAAGAACGTGAACAAATTGATCAATTCATGTTAATTAATGCTCATGAGTATTATAAAAATAATGTTGATAAAGCAACTAAGAAATTCTTTAACCAAAAAGCAAAAGGATTTGAATCGTTATTAGAATTAAGTGAAGATTACTTAGAATATATCGAGATGTATGATATTTCCCACACCCAAGGGGTTAATGGTGTTGGAGTAAGAATAACCTACCAAAATGGAAAGAAAAATAATAAGTTATACCGAAAATACAAGCTAAAAACTAATCATAATGGTAATGATTATGAAGCGATGAGAGAAGTTCTTACTAGAAGGTTATCAAAACTAGATGATTATGTTCCTAATTTAATTGTAGTAGATGGTGGTTATGCTCATGTTAAATTAGTAAAAGAAGTAGTAGATTCATTTAATTTAAAGATTAAAGTTATTGGTCTTAGTAAAGATGAAAAACATAAAACTAAAGCAATAGTAAATGAAAGCGGGCAGAGTTTAAATTTAAAAACGAATACTGCACTTTATCGTTTTTTATTTAATATCCAAGAAGAAGTACATAGATATGCAATAGATTATCATCATTTACGTCAAACTAAAACGATGGTTGGAAGTAAATTAGATCAAATACCTGGAATTGGACCAAAACGTAAGAAAAAGTTGATTGAAACTTTTGGTGATATTGAAAAAATAAAACAAGCTAGTGATGAAGAATTGTTAGAAATTGTACCTAAAAATATTGTTGATATATTAAAAAAAGAACTTTAAAACAGGTAATTCTATTAATTAAATTGATTGAGTATATTAAAATTTGTTATAATCGTTATGATATATTGATAATTAAATGAAAGGATATTGATGGATTTTTTAAGTATTTTACAAGATGAAAAATTATTACATGGTCTTGAACTTTTTTCTGAAAGTATTTGGACATGGTTAATTTGGGTAATTATAGTTTTAGGTGGATTCTTTGTAATTAAAACTTTATTCTTTAATAAAAAATTAATTTCACAACCATCAAAATTAAACTTTAAAAACTTTGTTGGTCCTGCCTCAATTGCATTAGGTGCAATGATTGGGACTGGAGCAATTGTAGGAGTAGTAGGAGCTATTAATAAATATGTTGCTGCAGGTTCAGCAACTAGTGCTGTTGTTTACTTTGAATCAATTGCAGGTTGGGCATTTTTAGTTGCTTTAATTTTAGTACCTATTAGTTATTGTGAACCTCTATGTGCTAAAGTTATGCAATCAAAACCAAGAGAATATATTCAAAAATATTTAGGTAAAATTCCTAGTACTGTATATGGTGTATGTTTTGTTACATTGGCAGTATTTGGATTTGGTGGATTCCAATTTAGTGGAATCGATTCGGTAGGAATGTATGTAACTCAAAATTTCTTAGGAATGGAAGCTTTTGATACAGTACAACGTTTCTTAATATTCGTTGTTCCAGTATTATTAACTGTTGCTGCTTTAGTTTTATCTAAAAAACATGAAGTATTTATGAATGCAATGACTTTCATGATAGGTAGTGCGGTAGCATTGTACTTTATTTTCTTTGGAATTTTCCTATTTAAAACAGGAGATCACATTCCAATCTTCTTTAGTAACTTAATTGAAGGGATGAGTCAACCAATTACAATGTCTGTAGGTATTCCATTAGGGATTGTATTAGGAGCGCAAAAAGTTATTCAAACTGCAGAAACAGGTTTAGGAGCATTAGCAATGGCTGTACAAGAAAACGATTCTAAACCACGTGAAGCAGGGATGATTGCTTTATTCCCTACAACTATTACTGTAATTGTATCTATCTTTGTTACGAGCTACATTGTATCTGTAGGGGTAGATATGGGTACATTTACTTTACCAGAAGCAGATGCAGCAGCGCGTTTAGGAATGTTCTTTACAACTGCTAATGAAATAGTTCCAACATTTGGAGCAATCGTGTTATGTATTTTTACTGTATTTTCTGCATTAACTACAATTTTAGGTTCATTCTATTACTTAGGAAAATTATTCCCTGGTAACGAAAATAGAAATATTGCTATCTACTTAGTATTAATCTTAGTAGCAGGAAGTTTAGCAGTGTTTGGTGCAACAATTGTGTTTGAAGCGGTAGACTTATTATTATTAGTATTAATTTTATTAAACTTAACAGCTTTATCTATTTTTGCCCTAAAAGGTTATAAGGAATATATAATTAAAAAATAAATAAATTAAGCTCTCAAAAGAGAGCTTTTTTAATATTATTTTGTTGAGAAAATACTTAAAAAATGCTATTATAATAAAGTAAAGAAACCGGAGGGTTAAATGGGTAAAACTTTAATATTTGGACATAAAAATCCTGATACAGATACAATCTGTTCATCTCTTGCTTATGCTATGTATAAACAAGCAAAAGGTTATGAGTGTGAAGCAGTAAAATTAGGTGAATTAAATAAAGAAACACAATTTGTTTTTGATTATTTAGGAATTGAAGTTGCTAGAACAATTACCAATATAGAAGATGGTCAAGAAGTGATTATGATTGATCATAATGAATTTTCTCAAAGTGTTGAAAATATTGAAAATGCTACTATTTTAGAAGTTATTGATCACCACCGTGTTGATAACTTCCATACAGCTCAACCGTTAATGATGAATTTACAACCACTTGGTTGTAGTGCGACTATCATTTATAAAATGATGAAACAAGAAGGTTTTGAATTGGATAAAGCAATTGCATTATTATTATGTAGTGCGATTGTTTCTGATTCATTATTATTTCAGTCTCCAACTTGTACTAAAGAAGATGAAGAAGTATGTAGAGAGTTAGCTAATATTGCTGGTGTTGAAGTTGAACGTTATGGAATGGAAATGCTAAAAGCAGGAACGGATTTAAGTGATTATAGTGCTAGTGAGTTGATTAATATTGATGCTAAAACTTTTGATACAAGTTATGGTAAAGTAAATATAGCTCAAGTAAATACTGTAAGTGTAGAAGATGTACTTAGTCGTGAAGAAGAAATTACTAAAGTACTAGAAACTAAATTAAGTGAAGAAGGTTTGGCTCAAATCATTTTAATGATTACAGATATTATTAAAGCTGAAAGTATGTGTTTAGTAATTGGAAATCATGATGAGTTTAATCAAAGATTTAATGTAACTATTGTTGATAATAAAGTGGTATTACCTGGTGTATTATCAAGAAAAAAACAAATCGTACCATTTTTATAAAAACAATATAGGAAAAGAGGAATAACATGTTATTAGAAAAATTAAAAGAATTATTTGGTTTTAAAAAGGAAACTAAACCAGTTGAAACTACAACAAGTGTTGAATCAACTACAAAACCCGAAGTTAAAAAAGAAGAAGTTAAAGTAGAAGAAAAAACTAAGGAACCAGTTAGACAAGAAGTTCAAGAACCACTTAAAAAAGAAAGTCAAGAAGAAATTAAAGAAAACGCTGAATTTGAAGAAATGTTTGGTGTTTCATTAGACGTTAAAGGTGTTGGAGATGTAGTTACTGCAAGTGTAGTTAGTGTTGAACCAACGCACTACAATGCAGAAATCGCTGATAATGCTCAAAGTGTTATAATTGAAAAAGATAAAGTTAATGATCCATTATTTATTGGAGAAGAAGTAGAAGTTAAAATTTATCGTCGTCATGATGATGATTTATATGCACGTCCAGTAGTTAAAAAAGAAGAAGTGAAAGCAACTGATTATTCAGTTAATCACTTTGGAGATGTAATTTCTTCATTATCTGTAGGAGATGTAATCACAGGTCAAGTTGTAGATTACAAAGAACCTTTTTTTAGAATTAATTATAAAGGGGCATTAATTAATATTTTAGAGTATCGTATTGATTGTCCACCAATTTTATCACCAAATGATTATGTTGGTAACACTTATGACTTTAAAGTAATTGATATTAAAGAAAACAAGAAAAATGGATCTATGTATGTAGAGATTTCTCGTAAAGAAATGGCTCTATTACAACGTTTAGAAGATATTAAACAATTTAGTATTGGTGATAAATTAACAATTACTGATTACAATGCTAATGATGGTGGGATTGAATCTCGTTATAAAAATGTTCGTGTGTTTATTCCATATTCTAAATTGACAGATGGTGGTTTTGTTAATAAAAACAACGTAGCTGATTTTATTAACTTACCATTAGAATTAGAAGTAGTTAATATTATGGATGATTCATTAATTTGTTATGTTCCAGGAATTGAGTCACAAGTTAATACTGATTTTTACGAAACTGATCATAGTGGGGAAAAATTTAGTGGTAAAATTGTTAAAATCTTTGACTATGGATTATTAATTAAATTAAACTCAGGGCACAAAGGATTATTACACTATCGTGAACTGGATGCTGATCAAATTAAAGATGTTAAAAGTAAAGAATTATTTGATGAAATTGATGTAGAAATTATTTCTACTAACAAAGAAAAACAACAAATTAATTTTACTCTAGTATAGGAGGGAAATGATTATGAAACATAAGTATTTGTATTTATCTTTAATTATTATTGTAGTAGCTTCAATAACTTATTATGATTATGATAAAGTAAATAGAGCAACGCAGTTTTGGGGTAATAATGCAGATGCTTGTGTTGCTAGTCAGGGTTGTTCACTTCCAGAAGTAAGACCTGGTTGGGAAGTGGGAGATACACTAGAAAATGTTAACCTTTATACCGTTGATGGTCAAGTTGTTAAATTATATGATTTAGTTCAAGGTAAAAAGAATATTTATATTAATCTAACAACTGATTGGTGTACGGATTGTCAAGAAGAACAAAAAGAACTTCGAGAAATAATACCTAACCTTGATGAAGAAACAATCGTTATTCCGGTATTTATATCATTTAGAAGTGATAAAACAAATGTAAATCAATTAAAACAATATATTAAAGACGAAGAGTTTCCATTTACAAGTTATGTTGATGAGAATAATACATTCTTAAAACACTTTAAAGTAAATGGAACACCAACAAATATTTATATTAACCACCAAGGTCGAATTAAAATAATAGGTCAAGAGGTAAGTATAAAAGAAATGATGGATTTAGAAAATAAAGAATAGTTCTTTATTTTCTTTATTATTGTAAGGAAAGTTATGAAAAAATGGATAAAAATTAGTTTGTGTATGTTAGTTTTATTACTATCAGGATGTGGGAATAACAAAAGTGAAGAACAAGTAGATGTAGTAACAACAATTGGTCCACTTGCAGCAATTGTAAAACAAATTGCCCCTGAATTAAAAGTAGATACATTACTTGATAAAGGAAGTGATTATCACCACTTTGAGCCAAGTGCTAGTGATATCAAAAAAGTAAATGATGCAAAATACTTTATTTGTGTGAGTGAAAGTGTTGAGCCATTTGTCGAATCTATTATTTCTAATAAAACAAGTAATTTAGAGGTAATTCAATTAGGAGCCCTAGAACCATTTAAAACTCAAGAACACGATTTATATCATGGTGAATCACACACTCACGATCATGATGAGAAAGAAACAGACAACCACACTAAAGAAGAAGATCATAATCATGAAAGTGATGATTTAAAAGATCCACACTTTTGGTTTAGTCCTAAAGCAAATATTGCAGCAACAGAAAGTATTAAAAATGAATTAGAAGTAAAAGGTGTTAGTATTAACCAAGATAACTATGATGATGCTTTAGCTAAATTAGAAGAATATAATACTCAGTATCAAGAATTTGTTAATAGTGACCAAAAAACTATTATTACTAATCATGATGCTTATCGTTATTTAAAAGATGATTATGGATTAAATACAGCAAGTATTTATGGTGGAGATGAACATGATGAGCCAAGTAGTGCTCATATCAAAGAGTTAGTTGATTTAATTAATCAACAACAAATTAAAGCAATCTTTATCTCACCTGGAGAAAATGCAAGTATTAACAAGTCAATTGTAGAACAAACTGGAGTTAAAAGTGTTGAAATCCCAACAGGGTTAGATATTGACACTATGGATGGGTTATACCAAGACTTAGAGGAAACACTAAATGGATTTAAGGAAGTATAAATGATAGAAATAAAAGATTTATCCTGTAGTTATAATCAACAAGAAGTTTTTAATAATGTTAATTTAGAAATTAATCAAGGTGATTTTATTGTTATCACTGGACCTAATGGGAGTGGTAAAACAACTTTTTTAAAAGCATTATTAAATGATATTAATTATCAAGGTAGCATTTTATATGACGGACTTAGTCCGCAAAAAGCGATTAAAGAAAATAAGGTTGGATATGTAGCACAACTACAAATCCAACCTATACCTATAAATATAACAGTTAAAGAATATTTAAAAATATTTTTAACTAAAGAAGAGTTAAATAAAGCAACTAATAGTTTAGGATTAGATAAGTTCTTAGATAAAATAATTAATGATTTATCAGGAGGGCAACGTCAATTAGTAAATATTGCCAAAACTCTTAGAAGTGGAATTGATACCTTGATATTAGATGAACCTAATACGGGTCTTGATTTTGAGGTTAGAAAAAACTTATACAATGTGTTATCAGAAATTAATAAACAAGGGATTACCTTAATCTTAATTTCTCACTACATTGATGAGATAAGTTGTAAGGTAAATAAAATTTATAATATGAAAACAAAAGAATTAAAAGTGGTGAGTGAACATGAGTGCCAATATTGTTAGTGAAATTTTTAGTTATGGTTTTATGCAAAATGCCATACTAGTTGGTTTAGTCCTTAGTATTATGTTGCCGGTTGTAGGTATTATAGTTTATCTACGTAAGATAATCTTTTTATCAGATACGCTAGGTCAAGTGAGTTTAGCAGGGGCTAGTTTTGCTGTGTTTTTATCAACAACGTTATCGTTATCAATTAATAATGATATAGTAATTATTATTTGGACAATAATTGGAGCAATATTTATTCAATACTTAATTGATAAGATTAAGGATTACCAAGAAGTTAGTTTAATGATAACTCATTCGGTTTCGATATGTCTAGTGATGATTTTGTTATCACAATCTGGAGGTTATAGTTCAACAATCTTCTCATTATTATTTGGTAATATTGTTGGTATAACAAGTGATTATGTTGTTTTAATTACTATTAGTAGCGTGATTGTTTTATTACTCCTTTCAATGTTATATCGTAAAATACTAATTAGTATTTTAGATCAAAAACAATCACATCTACGTGGTATTAATCCAACGTTTTATAAGTATTTAACTATTGTATTAATAAGTATTATTATTAGTTTAGCTATTAAAGTAGTTGGGGTTATGTTAGTAGCTACAATGCTATGTTTACCAATACTTGTAAGTAACTTAATTTCTCGTAGTCTAAAACAAACGGTTATTTATAGTATAATTGTTTGTTTAATCAGTTTTATTGGTGGAATTATTATTAGTTTTTATTACAATATTTCAGGAAGTGCAATTATTGTTTTAATAGTTTTGGTTTTATATTTTATTACAAGTTTATATAAATTTATTCAAAGGAAAGTATATGGAACAAACAATTAATATTAATAATCATATAATTAATTTCTATGATAATCAAGTAGAAGATAAGATACCAGTAGTAATGTTACATGGTTGGGGTCAAGATTATCATTGTTTTGATCATCTAATTAATGCAATTGGCGATAAACGAAGAGTAATAGCTCTAGATTTATCCGGATTTGGTAAGAGTGAAGAGCCAACGTATCCATATACTATTTATGATTATGAAGAAGAATTTAATCAAATAATGAATTATTTAGAAATTAATAAATTTGATTTAATTGCTCACTCGTTTGGGGGAAGAATTAGTATCATTTATCAAACTAATCATCCAGGTAAAATTAATCGTTTAGTACTAACAGGAGCTGCAGGAATTAAACCGAAAAAAACGTTAAGAAATAAAATAGCTGCTTATAATTATAAGTTTATGAAATTCTTAACAAAAACACCTCTATTTTGTCAATTTAGACAAGATTTATTAAAAAATAGTGGTAGTGAAGATTACCGTAATGCAAGTGATATGATGAAAAAAGTATTAGTAAATACTGTAAATGAGGACTTAGTGGAACTTATTAGTAACATTGATGTTAAAACATTACTTTACTGGGGAGCAGAAGATGATGCAACACCACTTAAGGATGCATATAAGTTTGCTAGTCTTATTAAAGATAATGAACTAGAGATTATTCCAAATCAAGGGCATTTTGCGTTTTTATTCAATTATCAGGACTTTAATAAAAAAGTGCTAAAGTTCCTAAAAATATAGTATAATAAAAAGGAAAGAGGACTAATGAAGTATAATATTGTTTTAGCCTACATAAATTATGAACTTCATCTATTAGTTTTTTCTGTTTTCCGTGAACAATCATTAATTGTTTATGATCGTTTTATTACAAAACAAGATTTATCAAAACAAGTAGATTATGAAGTACTAAGAAAAGAATTACAAGATGCTTTTGACATAGTTGAAAGTAAATTTTCTCATTTAAATAAAAATGTATTTGTGTTATTAGATGTTCTTAATAATAAACAAACAGGTTCTGTAAATAATGAAACACAAAGTGCATCATTTACATTTAACTTTGATAAAAAACAACAATTAACACGTGAGGATTTAGCAGAAATTAATCAAACAGCTTTAAATCGTTCAGTTGCTAGAAATAACAAACTGTATGGTGGATGTTTAATTGAAGGGTATAAAGTTGATGGTGGAAATCAAAAACATGTATTAGGTAGTGTTGTTCATCAACGTTTAGAAGTTAAAGGTGCTTTAAACTACATTGATTCACGTTTATACGAATTATTTAAATCTTTAGTTGATCAAATTGGTGGAATATCAGGATTTAAAATTCAAGGATTTTATGTAGCAGACTATATCTTTAAAAAATCAATTAACTTAGATGCAAATTGTGGAATCATTGAAATTGGACGTCGTAGTTGTAAGTTTACAATCAATGTTGGTGGTCGAGTATCAACAGTAGTTACAGAAATTGGATTAGTAAACTTGTTTAACAATACATATGATACATTATTAAAAAAACATTCTAAAGAAGCAAGTCTAGAAGCAACTAACTTTATTAAAAAACATTTTATTGTCAATAAATATGATCATGATTATATGATTAATGATGAAGTTAGTGTTAATGAAGCGGCTAATGTATTTAGAAATGTGGTGATTAATTACTTTAATCACTTTGTAAAAGAATTAAAGGCTAACAATTTAATGGTTGATAACTTCTACTTAATCATTAATGGATATGATGAAAGTGAAGTAGCAGCAGTAATTAGTGAAAATACTGAAATTAATTGTTCTCGTTTTGAAGTAAGAAATTTATTAAATACAGCAGAATTTAGTAATGTAGATGAACTTGCTTGTTTAAATGAAGTTGAGTTCTTATCATCATTATTAATGCATTATATTACAACATATCGTTATTGGGAGATGGATTAGTATGAGTAAACAAACAATGTTTGATATATTTGAAGATGAAATTAAAGATATCGATGAAGCAAGTGTTGAAGATAAATTTGATTTAGAATTAAACAATGATGAATTAAATAAAACTGAATCGACATTAAACATGGTCGATAATGTTACTGGTGATTTAGAGGAAGTAAGTATTGATGAACAATTTGATACACTAAACTTAGACAATAGTGTTAGTAATACACAAGAAGTTGTAAATAATGTAAATAATACTCAACGTGTTGAAGTTAATAGTTTTTCTCCATCGATTACTCAAGAAATGGAAAATACAGTAATTGTGGAGAATAATGGATTGAATACACAAGATACTGCATTTGATATTAGTTACATTAGTAATGATGAAATTAACACTGCTGATTTAGAAGAGATTGCTAATCAAAGTTTTGAGCAACCAAGTGATGTGATGTTAGATGGGAACTTTACAACAATTGAAACAACTAAATTTACGCAAGAAGTAGGAGAAGTAACTTTAGTTGAAGATACAACAATGGATGAAATTGAAGTTAAAATAGATTCAGAAGATTTAGTAGTCACTCCACCATCTGATTTTGGTAACTTACGAATTGCAGTTATTGGTATTGGTGGTTGTGGTTGTAATACAATCAACAGAATGTATAAAGATATTACAGATGATATTAAGTTAATTTCAATTGATACTGATGAACGTCGTTTAGAAAATTGTGATGCTAATGAAAAAATATTAGTTGGTGCTGAATTATTACACGGTAATGGTAGTGGTAATGATGTTATGAAAGTTCGTGAATCTTTCATGCATGCTGAACGTCAAATTAGAGAACAATTAGATGGTGTACACATGGTATGTGTTACAGGTAGTTTAGCAGGAGGTACAGGTAAAGTTGGAATGGTTGAAGTAGGACGTCTTGCTAAAAGTTTAGGAATTTTAACACTAGCATTCGTTGTCGCTCCAAATAGATTTGAAGCTAATGAAAAAGATGTAAACAACTACTATAATGAAATTGATAATACAGTTGATTCAACAATCTTAATTGAAAGTGATCGTGAGTTTTCATTTGGATTAACTGCTTCTCCAGAGGAAGTACAAGGACAAATTGATCGTTTATTAGTTAACGGTATTCGAGGTATTTATGAATTAGCAACAGAAGGTGGAAAAGTAAATTTAGACTTTGCTGATATTAGAACAGCGTTTAAAGATCAAGGACCAGCAGTAATGTCAGTAGGTTGGGGAGAAGGAGAGAATAATATCGTTGATGCGGTATCTGATGCTCTTGATAGTAATTTCTTAAATAAAGATGCTCTATCTTCTTCAAAAACAATTCTTTTTGCAATTTCAATTGCCCACCAAAGTGTAACAATTAAAGCGATGCAAGAAGCAACTGATATCATTTATAAATGTGTTAAACAAGAAGAGTTTGAGAACTTATTCTTTGGAATGAGTTATGATGATTCATTAGGTGATAAGGTTAAAGTTACAGTAGTTGTTTGTGGGATGGAACGTAACGAAATTACATATGATATAGAAGATGAAGATGATTTCTTAAGCGATATTTTATCAGACTTACAACCAATTACTGATAGTAAACCAAATTCTGGAACAAAAGAAAGCAAAAAAGATATATTTGATGAAATGGCAATTTCAGGGTTTGATTCAGATATAGTAATTAGTACTGAAGAAAAAACAAGTGAGGATTATCCAGACTTCTCGTAGTCGGATAAATAGGAGGAATTATGGCTTTTAATTTAAAAGGAATGTTTGCAGATGAAACAGAACACATTGAAGACTACACTTCAGATATTGAAGTAGTGGGTGATGATCGTGATTTAGAAGGAGATGCTTTTACTTTAGAAGAAAGCAGTAGTTTTGAAAAAACTATCGTTCGTGTTTATGAACCAGTAAGTAGTAGTATTTCAACAATCATTATTGATGCACTTAAAAAAGGGGAAATGTGTATTATTAACTTCTCAAAAATTGGTGATGAAGAAACTAGAATGTTAGTATCGACATTAAAAGGAAGTGTATATACAATGGATGGAGAAATGCAAAAAATTGGAGACCGTATTATTGTATGTGCTCCGAAGAATTTCTTAATTGATTCTTCATCTTCTACTGAAAGATTAGACTAATTATATTACAACTCCTAAGCAATTAGGAGTTTAATTATTAAAATATGGAGGAATATGAAAATCAAAGATACATTAAATATGCCTAAAACTGATTATAGTATGAAGGCTCAACTTCCTGTTAATGAACCAAAATGGCAAAAAGAGTGGGAAGAAAACAATTATTACCAAGAAGTGCTTAAGAAAAATAAAGGTAAAGAAATGTTTATTCTTCATGATGGTCCACCATATGCAAATGGGAATATTCATACAGGTCATGTACTTAACAAAATCTTAAAAGATATTATCATTCGTTCAAAAAATATGAACGGTTTTTGTGCACCAATTGTATTTGGTTGGGATACTCATGGTTTACCAATTGAGAATGCAATGTTAAAACAATTAAAAAAGAATGCTGAAGACTTTGATGCATTATCACTTCGTCAAGCTTGTGCAAATTATGCCAAAGAACAAGTGGCAATGCAAAAAGAACAATTCTTTAGTGTGGGGTTACTTGCAGATAAAAATGAAGGTTATTTAACATTATATCCTGAATATGAAAAAAATCAAATCTTGATTTTTAAAGAAATGGTTAAACGTAATTTAATCTATCAAGGATTAAAACCAGTTTATTGGTCTTGGTCGAGTCAAAGTGCTTTAGCTGATGCCGAAATTGAATACCAAGATGTTAAATCACCTGCAATTTATGTAGGGTTTGATTTTGAAAATCCTAAATATAAAGGAGTTGAAATTGTTATTTGGACAACAACTCCTTGGACAATTCCAGCTAATAAAGGGATTAGTGTTGGTGCAGATTTTGAATATAGTATTATTAAAGCAGGAAATAAACAATATTTAGTTGCTAGTGATTTAGTTAAAGACTTTGTTAATAACACTGAGTTAGGTGAATATGAAGTTGTAAGCACACTAATGGGTAGAGATTTAGAAAATGAATTAGTACTTCACCCAATTACTGGTGAAAAATATCCTGTTATGTTAGGAGAACATGTTACTGTTGAAAGTGGTACTGGATGTGTACACACAGCTCCGGCTCACGGTGAAGATGACTTTAACGTAGGGAAGTTATATAACTTAGAGGTAGAAAGTGTTGTTGATGCTAAAGGTTATATGAATGATGCTGCTGGTGAGTTTGTGGGTATGTTTTATGATGATGCAAATAAAGCAGTAACACAAAAATTAGAATCTCTTGGTAAATTAGTTAAATTATCTTTTATTAAACATAGTTATCCTCATGATTGGCGTACAAAAAAACCAGTGTTTTACCGTGCAACAAAACAATGGTTTTGTACTTTAAAACCAATTAAACAAGAAATCTTAAATGCTATTAATGAAACTAGTTTTATGTCTGAATGGGGAAGAACAAGATTATATAACATGTTAGATAATCGTGATGAATGGTGTATTTCTCGTCAAAGAAAATGGGGAGTACCATTGCCAATCTTCTATGATGAAAATGAAGAACCGATTTTAGATGAAAATGTTATTGAACATGTGGCAGAGTTATTTGGTAAACATGGAAGTGATATTTGGTTTGATTGGGAAGCAAAAGATTTATTACCAGAAGGATATACAACTCCTGGCAGTCCTAACAATATCTTTACTAAAGAAACGGATATTATGGATGTTTGGTTTGATTCAGGGAGTAGTCATCAAGCTGTAATTAAAGAATTATATAATAAAGATCAAGCTGATCTTTACTTAGAAGGAAGTGACCAATACCGAGGTTGGTTTAACTCTAGTTTAATTACATCAGTGGCAATCAATAATCATGCTCCATATAAACAATTATTATCACACGGATTTGTCTTAGATGGAAAAGGTAGCAAAATGTCTAAGAGTCTAGGGAATACAATTGAACCCTCTGATATTACATCTCAACGTGGTGCTGATATCCTTCGTTTATGGGTTGCTAGTGTTGATTATCAATCTGATGTGAACTTAACAGAAGATTTATTAACACAAGTTAGTGAAACTTATCGTAAATATAGAAATACAATTCGTTTTATGTTAGGTAATGTATCTGATTTTAATAAAGAAGATTTAATTGATTTTAATGATTTAGAGTTAGTTGATCAATATATGTTGATTAAATTATCTGAATTAACTAATAAAGTTATTGACTTATACAACAAATATGATTTCACTCACATTGTTGATGAAGTAATTAATTATATTACAAGAAGTTTAAGTGGATTCTATTTAGACTTTATTAAAGATATAATTTATGTATGTAGAAAAGATGATAAACGTCGTCGTCAAATTCAAACAGTATTATATTATCATTTAGAACAATTAATTCAATTAATGGCTCCAATTATTCCTCATACTGCTTATGAAGCCCAAAAAGAATTTAATGGTAAAGTTGTATTTTTAGAAGATTTTAAAACATTTGATAACTTTAAAGACTTTAAAATTAGTGAAACTAATTTAAGTGTTGTTGAACTATTTGATCAATTCTTAGCAATTAGAGATGATATAAATAAAGAGTTAGAAGAAAAACGTCGTATTGAAATTGACAATCCACAAACTGGTAAAAAAGAAAAACTTATCGGATCTTCGCTTAAGGCTCGAGTTGTATATCAACCTAAAGCAGAATATGAAAATGTTATTAATATCTTAAAAGATGATCTACAAACTTTATGTATCGTTTCTAGTTTTGAAATTACTAAAAATATAGAAGGTGCAACTGAGTATGAAACAGGTAGTGTACTTGTTGAAAGAATGGAAGGTTGTGAATGTGCACGTTGTCGTAAAATGTTTAACCAAGATCAAGTTAGCAGTAAAAAAGTTGAAGAAGAAGATGTTTTATTATGTCAAGATTGTTTAGATATTGTTAACAATTGGGAGTGTTGATGAAAAAGATATTTGTTTTATTAGTTGTTTTGTTATTAACACCATGTGTAAATAATGCTACTAGTTTAGTAACACAACAATTAGAGCCTGTAGTTACAGGTGATGTATGTGCATTTCAAGATTACTATTTAACTTTTGAAGATGCAACTACAAGTAAAGAAATTATTATTACTGATGCAAATACTTCAAGAATTCTATCGGCTAATTCGATAAAGGGTGAAGAATATCAAATTATTCTACCATCTAATATTGAAAATGTTAATGTTATTGTTAATGAATACTTAGCTAACGGAGAAATAGAAACAGAAGTATTTCCACTTAGCATAAACATTTGTGGTTATAACCAAAATAAGGAAGATTTTGTAATAACAACACAAGATCGATTTAGTGTAGCTGGAAATACAGTAGATATGTATTTAGAAAATCAAGAAAACATTAAATCGGTTAGTGCATCAAGTTTAGGTGGTAAGAAACAAAACTTAGAGTTTAATAATCAACGCTATACTCTACCACTAATTGAAGGTGAAAATATTTATCAAATAAATATTACTTACAATGATGGTAGTGTAAGAAATTATGAACTTGATGTAGATACTACAAATAGTGTGTTAAGTTCTCGTATTATTGAACCAGAAGAAGTTAAAAAAAGAAGTAAAATTGATTTTAAATGGTTAACTATTACTTTAGTATTATTTGTAATTTTCTTAGTGCTTAAAGTACTACACAAAAAAGCTAAGAAAAAAGAAAAAAAATATTTACGTTATGTAAAAAAAAGAAGAGGGTAGATGAATAAAAAAATACCTATAATATTAGGAATAGGATTATTGATAATAGATATATTAAGCAAATACTTAGCTAAAACTTATGAAATTAATATGTGTTTAATTTCTGATTTACTTTGTCTTAGATATACACAAAACTTTGGAATTAGTTTTGGAATGTTTTCAAATATAGATATTATTACAATTATTATTCCAATTGTTATTATCTTATGTATTGGTTATTGGTTTATTAAGTCTAATAAACTAATAACCAATATCGCTTTAATATTAATACTAGTTGGTGCTGGTAGTAATTTAATTGATCGTATATTTTATGGTTATGTAATTGATTTTATTGATATAAATTTCTTTGTATGTAATATTTCAGATATTTGTATCTTTATTGGAGCATGTGTTTTATTATTTACGTATAAGGGGCAAGATGGAAATGTTAAGTGCTAAACGTAGTGAACGACTAGATAAATACTTAGCTAGTGAAACTGATTTTAGTCGTTCAACAATTCAAAAACTTATCAGTGAAGAAAAAATACTAGTAAATGGTAAAGTAGTTAAGAATAAATATATGCTTCAAATTGATGATGAAATTGAATTAATTGATACACAAGTAGATTTAAATCAAGAATTAAAACCACAAAAAATGGATTTAGATATTGTTTATGAAGATGATGATTTATTAGTTATTAACAAACCAAGTGGTATGGTTGTCCATCCTGCTCCTGGTAATTATGAAAATACATTAGTTAATGGACTTATTGCTTATGCTAATAGTTTAAGTGACATTAATGGTGAGTTTAGACCAGGGATTGTGCATCGTATAGATAAAGACACATCAGGGTTATTAGTTGTATGTAAAAATAATTTTACTCATGAAGCGTTAGCTAAACAATTAGTAGATAAAACATTATATCGAGAATATTTAGCAATCGTGCATGGAGAAATTGAAGAGGATGAAGCAGAGATTATTGCCCCAATCGGAAGAGATCCTAAAGATCGTAAGAAAATGGCAGTAACTGCTAAAAATTCAAAAGAAGCGGTAACATTATTTGATGTGATTAAACGTTATGATCATTACACGTTAATTAGTTGTAAATTACAAACAGGGCGTACACATCAAATTAGGGTACATATGGATTATATTAATTATCCAATCGTAGGAGACCCAACATATGGAATTAAAGATACCATAGATACAAAAGGTCAAGCTCTACACGCTTATAAAATTGGATTTGTTCATCCACGCAGTAATGAATATATGGAATTTAGTGCTGATGTTCCAGAAGAATTCAAAAAGACTTTAGAAATAATAGAAGGATAGGTTATGGAAGAATTACGAGGAGTTGTTAAAAAGATAATCTTTTATAATGAAGATAATCACTATACAATCGCTCAAGTTAAAGATCAACTAGGTCGTATTAGTGTAAAAGGGAATATGACGTTAGTTGAAGGGAGTGAGTATAAATTTAGTGGTCGTATCGAGACTGATGATCGATACGGAGATTACTTTTTAGTCAGCAGTTTTGAAGAACTTCTTCCTAGTCAAAAAGATGCAATCGTAACTTATCTTTCGTCTTCTATTTTTAGAGGAGTAGGTCTTAGTAGTGCAAATAAAATATATAATGCACTAGGTGATGAATGTTTAGCTATTTTAAAAACTAATCCTCAAGTGTTACATGAAGTAGAAGGGTTAAGTGAACGTGTTATTGAAGAAATAATAGATAAAATGTCAGTTAATAAATTATACAATGATTTATTTGAGTTATTAGCTGATTTAAATTTAACTGAATATATGATTAATAAAATATATTTAAATATTAAAAATAAAGAAGAACCAATTGAGTATTTAAAGGAAAATGCTTATCGATTATATCGTCCGATGGATGAGAATACAATTGATTTTAAAATTCTAGATAGCATTTATTTAAAATTTAATACAGATAGTGAAAGTTATATAAGAGTTAATAATTTAATTAAAGCTAGTTTTTATGATTTATCATTTGGTTATGGAGATACTTTAGTTAATATTCAAACTTTAATTGATCATGTAATAAAGAAAAGAAATGTAGGACAAAATATTATTGAAGTAGTTCTTGAGCAAATGGCTAGTAATGGAGAAGTAACTTTCTTTGATGATGATGTGCAATTAAAAGAATATAAAATTATTGAACAACAAATAGCTCGTCAATTGAAGTATAAAGACAAATATTTTAAAAACATTATGGCACTTGATATTGATGTTGATATTAAAAAGATTGAACATAAACAAGATATCATCTTTTCAAAAGCGCAAAAACAAGCAATTAAACAAGCAATTAATAGTAATATATCAATTATTACTGGAGGTCCTGGTACTGGTAAAACAACAATATTAAATGCTATTGTTGAGATATTAACAAAACGAGTATATCCGGATTTAAGTAAAGAAAAGTTAGCAGAAACTATAGCTTTAGTTGCTCCAACAGGTAGAGCTAGTTATCGAATGATGGAAAGTAGTAACTTTAGTGCTAAAACAATTCATTCTTTGTTAGGGATTAAACAATCAGGTGGAAAACCTAGTTATAATGAAGATAATGAATTACCACATCAATGTTTTGTTATTGATGAGTTTTCAATGGTTGATACTTTTTTATTTCATAAATTATTAATGGCAATGAAAAAGTCGGCTAAATTAATAATTATCGGTGATCCTAACCAGTTAGAATCAGTAGGACCAGGTAATTTATTAAGAGATTTTATTGATTCTAAATTATTTCCAATTACTAACCTGGATGTAATTTATCGTCAAGGTAAGGGTAGTAGTATTTCTAAACTTAGTGAAAAAATAATTAATGATCAAGAAATACATCCGTTTAAAGATGAAGAGGTAAGTATTATTAATGTAACTGAAAATATGTTAGGTAATATTAAAAAAGTAGTTAATGCTAGTTTGACACATGGTTTTGATATTTTTGATACTCAAGTATTATTTACCCGTTATAAAGGTGAAGTAGGGATTGATACAATTAATGAGATGTTGCATGAACCGGTTAATGATAAAAAGATTGTTTGTCGTGATCAAGAATTTTATCAAGGTGATAAAATTATGGTGCTAAGAAATAACTATGAACACGATATTTACAATGGTGATATAGGTTATGTTAATAAAATAATTAATCCTAATGCTCAAGGTAAAGAAGAAGCAATAGAGATTGCAATTAGAGATAAAAAGATAGTTTTAAGTTACAAAGAGTTATATTTAATTACTCATGCTTATGCTATTAGTGTGCATAAATCCCAAGGAAGTGAGTTTCCAGTAGTAATAGTTCCAATTGTTAATAAAAGTATGTTAACTAAAAAATTAATTTATACAGCTATTACTCGTGCTAAAACTAAATTAATTATTTTAGGTAATATTATGGCTCTTAATGAAGGGTTAAAAGTAAATGGTTATGAACGTCAAACAAATTTAACATCATATTTATTAGAAGGAGAATCATGAAAAGACTAAGTACTAATGAAGTTAGACAATTATGGTTAGATTATTTTAAAGAAAAAGAACATTATATTGAAAGTAGTAAATCATTAATTCCTGTTAATGACAATTCGTTATTATTTATTAACTCAGGAGTTGCAACACTAAAAAAATATTTTGATGGAAGTGAAAAACCACCAAAAAATCGTATTGCTAACTCGCAAAAATCGATAAGAACGAATGATATTGAAAATGTTGGGTTAACATCTCGTCACCATACATTATTTGAAATGTTAGGTAACTTCTCAATTGGAGATTACTTTAAACAAGAAGCTATTGATATGATGTTTGAAATTTTATTTGAAGAAAAATGGTTTAATTTTGATTTAAATGATTTTTATTTTACAATTCATCCACAAGATGAAGAATCACTAAACATTTTACTTGCTCATAATGTAGATATTAATCGTATTGTTAAATTAGAAGAAAACTTTTGGGAAATTGGAGAAGGTCCAGGAGGACCAAACTTAGAGATTTTCTATGATCGTGGTCAAAAATATGATGATAGAGATCCATATATATTATTAGAACAAGATTTAGAAAATGATCGTGTAATTGAAATTTGGAATATAGTATTTTCTCAATACAATTGTAAACCAGGAATAGTACCAATTAGTGAGTATGAAGAATTACCACAAAAAAATATCGATACCGGTATGGGTCTTGAACGTATGGCTTGTATCTTACAGGAAGTAGATACAAACTTTGAAACTGATAATTTTATGAGAATAATTGAAGAAGTAGTTAAATTATCTGGATTTAGTTATGAAGAAAATAAAATGCCATTTAGAGTAATAGCAGACCATATTAGAGCACTTACCTTTGCAATTGCTGATGGTGTTATTCCTTCTAATGAAGGTAGAGGATATGTAATTAGAAGAATTTTACGTCGTGCTAGCAAATATGGTTATATTAACTTAAACTTAAAAGAACCATTCCTATATAAATTAGTTGATATTGTTGTTAATGTATCACAACCATTTTATGATTACTTACTTGCTGAACAAGAATATGTTAAAAAAGTAATTAAACAAGAAGAGGTTAGATTCCTACAAACTCTATCTAGTGGATTAGAATTATTAAATCAAGAGATTGAAAAATTAGATTCTAAGACTTTAGCTGGTGATGTTGCGTTTAAATTATATGATACATATGGATTTCCAATTGAATTAACAACAGAATTATTAGAAGAACAAGGTTATAGTGTTGATATTAAGGAGTTTGAAAATAACTTAAAAGCACAACAAGAAAGAGCACGTAGTTCGATTAAAGATAATAAAGCAATGAATGCACAAAATGCATTCTTAAAAGAAATAACAGTTGATTCTAAATTTGTTGGATATACTAATTTAGAATGTGAATCTAAAGTAGTATTTATTACTGACTTACATCAATCTTTAGATACTATTGATCAAGGAACTACACATGTTATTTTAGATAACTGCCCATTTTATGCCCAAAGTGGTGGTCAAGTAAGTGATAAAGGATTTATTAACAACAATGAAGTTGTTGATGTAATAAAATTACCTAATGGTCAACACTTACTAGAAGTAGTGGTTGAATCACCAATTAGTGTAGGTGATATGGTTAGGGCAAGTGTAGATGTTGATTATCGTAATGCAATTTGTAAAAATCACTCAGTTACCCACTTATTACATTATGCCCTACAACAAGTGCTTGGTCAAAACGCTAAACAAGCAGGTAGTTATCAAGATGATAAGCGTACACGTTTTGACTTTAGTAACTTAGAAGCATTAACAATTGATCAATTAAATGAAATTGAAACAATTGTTAATGATATGATTAACCAATCTTTAGATGTTGATATTAATGAGATGCCAATTAAAGAAGCTCAAAATATGGGAGCTATGAGTCTATTTGGTGAGAAATATGGAGATATAGTTCGTGTTGTTAAAATGGGAGATAGTATTGAGTTATGTGGTGGTACTCACGTTAACAATACAAAAGAAATTAAGTGTTTTTGTATTCTAAGTGAATCAGGAATTGGATCTGGTGTTCGTCGTATTGAAGGGATTACTGGAGATAATATTAAACTATATTATCAAGAATTGGTCAACCAATTTGATGAAGAAGTAGCTAAGATTAAAGAAAAAATAGCTAATAATAAAAAAGTTAAGATTGATAACCTTGATATTACTTATCAAAAATTGCTTCATATTGCTAAGTTAGCTAATTTTGATTGTCAAGAAGTAGCTAATAAATATGATATAATAAATAAAAAAGTAAAAGAAGCTAGTACTAAGTTAAAAGAACAAGCAAGTAATTTAATTAGTACTATTTCTCAAGAATTAAGACAACAAGTAGATGTTAAAGATGGTATTAATTACATTAGTGCAAAATTAGAGGATGTTAATGGTAAAGATTTAAGAAATATTGCTGATAACTTACTAAATGATACAGATGCTGATGTGATTGTATTGCAAAGTCAAGAAGATAATAAAGTTAATGTTATTGTTAAATGTAGCGAAAACATTACAAGTAAAGTAAGTGCTAAAGAAGTACTTAGTCAAATAATTGAACCACACAATGGTCGTGGTGGTGGAAAAGATAATATGGCTCAAGGTGGTTATAATATCTAAAAAGTAGTTAGGAGGTAGTATGGTTGATGTTTATACTAGTAAAGATGGTTTTATTAGTCAAAGTGACTATAACTTTTCTTCTAATGATTCAGTATGGATTAACGTCGTTAATCCAAGTAATGAAGAAGTTAGAGATTTAGTAACTGAACTAGGAATTGAGGCAGAAGCTATTGCTGCCTCTTTAGATTTAGAAGAGAGATCACGTATTGATGATTTTGAAGATCAAATCTTAATTATTGTCAATGCAAGTATTAAGAAAAATAGTAAATACGATAAAAGTGTTTATGAAACAATTCCAGTAGGGATTATTGTAAAGGATAATGTTGTAATTACTGTTTGTCAAAGTCAATTAGAAGTATTTAATCGTATTATTAATAATACACGTTTAAAATTAGATATTTCAAATACTACTAGATTTGTTACGCGTATTATTTATCAAATTGCATCATCATACTTACGTGCTTTAAGAATGATTGATGTTAGAACAGAACAAATTGAAAATTTATTATATAAAGAAACACGTAAAGAATATTTATTGGAATTGCTTAATATGGAAAAAACATTAGTATATTTTAATACAGCTCTAAATGGTAATGAGGTAGTTGTTAAGCGTTTGTTTAGAACTAACTTCTTAACAACCAATGATGATGATAAAGATTTACTAGAAGATACAATAATTGAAATCCAACAAGCCGGAGAAATGGCGATGGTAAATAGTCGAATTATTAATAGTATTCGTGGTGCTTTTGAATCAATCAACAATAATAGTTTAAATATTGTAATGAAAATACTTGCTAGTATTACAATTGTAATTAACATTCCAATGTTAATTACTAGTTTCTTTGGAATGAATGTTAAGTTTCCAGATTTTGTATCTAGTTCATTAATATTTATGTATGTATTAACGTTGTTTATGGGACTATTGACATTTATAATCTATAAAATTATGAAGAAAAAGGATATGTTATGATAAAAGAAAATAATAGTAATAAAATTCAAGATATTAAATTCAATATTAATTGGAAAAAAATAGGATTATTTTTTGCCTCAGTTGTATGTATTTTTATATTAGTATTAGTTAGTATTCCTAATAAAGGAACAATTAAAAGTCAAGCAACAACATTTATTTATAATAATGATGAATTATCATTAGTGCGAAATAATAATGAATTAACTAGTGAAGAAAAAGAAGCGATTAACAGTGCTGAAAATCAAACAGATTTAAGTATAAGAATTGAAGATAATCAGACATTTTCTACTATTACTGATGATGGAAGTATAGAAGATACCATTAATGGTGCTGTTAAATTAGTTGATGGTTATACAGTTAAAATCGATGATCATACTTATTATTTAGATAATCGTGATATCTTTGATAACACGATGAAAGAATTGGTTAGAAAAGCATTTCCAAACCAAGAAAGTTATGATGCTTATATTAACTCAAATAAAGTAAATCCAGTGGATGTAGGTGGAAGAGTATTTAGTGGATTTAAAATAGAAAACAATATTGAAATTAAACAAACTAAAGTTCCTGAAAATCAAGTTATTAGTAGTGAAGAAGATTTTAAATTCCAAATTAATAATGAAAATCAAGATAAGAAAACACAAACTATTGAAGATGGGCAAACAATAGAAGAAGTATTAAATCAAAATGATTTAAATAAAGATGAGTTTGCAATTAATAATCAAACTAAAACAACAGATTTATTTTATGATGGAATGGAAGTTGTTGTAAATAAACCTAGTCCGGTAGTTGATGTAGTAAGTTATTATCAATATAGTGAAAATCAAGCCCTACCTTACCAACAAGCAACTGAGTATTCTGATACTCTTCGTGCAGGTGAGAAAAAAATTAAACAAGCCGGTAAAGATGGGGTGCAAAAAGTAACTTATCAAGTTAAAGTAGTAAATGGTAAGGAAGTTTCTACTTCACCAATTGATTATGAAGTAATTGAAGAAAGTAGTCCAGAAATTACTTTAGTTGGTACAAAAGAAGTAGCAGGTGTTGGTTCAGGAAACCTAAGGTGGCCTGCTAGTGGTTGTCGAATCACAAATGGTTATGGTGGTGCTGACCTTGCAGGAGTAGGACACTTAGCAATAGATATCCAATCTTGGTATGGAGCACCAATCTATGCTGCTGATAACGGAGTAGTTTCAGCTTCTGGTTGGGATGGATATGGTGGAGGTAACGCGGTTACTATTAATCATGGTAATGGTATGTCAACTACATATGCACACATGATGAGTGCCCCATTAGTAAGTGTGGGACAAAGAGTAGAGAGAGGTCAAATTATAGGTTATGAGGGAGCTAGTGGACTAGCAACCGGGCCACACCTACACTTTGAGGTAAAAATAAATGGACAACGTGTAAATCCATTAAACTATGTTAGTTGTTAAAGCTATGAGAAATTAATAATTTTGGTATAATATTAAAAGATAAGGAGAAATAATGTCAAATTCTGATACTGTAGTAAAAATGAAGGTTTTTGGAGTAGGAGGTGGAGGTAATAACACTGTTGATCACTTAAAAACAATTGGTATTGATGGTAAAGTTATAACTTATGCACTAAATACAGATGCACAAGCATTAAAAAACTCAAAAGCAGATTTTAAAATTAAGTTAGGTGAAGAATTAACTCAAGGATTAGGAGCTGGAGCTCTACCTTCAGTAGGAGCAGAAGCCGCTAGAGAAAGTAGACAATTAATTGAAGGTCATTTAGATGATACAGATATTTTATTTATTGCTGCTGGTATGGGTGGTGGAACAGGAACAGGTGCTGCTCCAGAAATTGCTAACTATGCACGTGAAAAAGGGTTATTAACGATTGCTGTTGTTACAACACCATTTACTTTTGAAGGAACTAATAGAATGCGTTCAGCTATTGGTGGAGTTAAAGCATTAGAAGAAACATGTGATGTTTGTTTAGTAATTTCAAATCAAAATTTAATTCATAATCATTCTGATGTGTTTGTTGAAGATGCATTTGAATTACCTGATAATGTGCTTAAAACAGCAATCTTAGCCTTTATTAGTGTATTAACTAATTCAACAACTTACGGGAAAGATATTAGTTACAACCAACTTAAGGGGATGTTAACTAATGCTGGTTTAGCAGTTATATCTATAGAATCATCAGGTAAAGAACTACCAGATGATCACAAAGATGCTATTAATGCAGATTTAGATAGAAAAGAAGCAGCTGGAGAGTTTGTCGATAGAGAACGTGCTATAAGAGCGCGCGAAATTGAGTTTAATTTAGCTAAAGCAATCGAAAAAGCAGTCTTATCAGAAATGTTAGATGTATCAGTAAGGGGAGCAAAATCGATTATCTTATCTATCGGTTATCCAGAGGGTACTACTAGAGATAATATGCAAGCTCATCCTCATAGAATTATAAGAAAGTTATTTAATTACACACCTGAAGAGTATACAAACATTAATGTTACGGTTACTCCTTACTACCATAATAAAGGAACAAAAGAAGTTGAGGTTACTTTAATTGCTACTGGATTTGAAGATGATAAAACTGTAGATAGAGTAATTAAAAATAAAGAAGAGGAAATAGAAAATTCTGATATTTTAGGAGTTTAATTTTAAAAAACAACTATTTTTATAAATAGTTGTTTTTACAATGGAGTTTAGATGAAAGAATATGATTTTAGAAAAATAGAGAAAAAATGGCAAGATTATTGGGTTAATAATAAGACTTTTAAAACTGATATTAAGAGTGATAAACCTAAATATTATTGTCTTGATATGTTTCCTTATCCATCTGGTAGTGGACTACATGTTGGTCACCCTAAAGGTTATACAGCAACTGACATTGTTTCTCGTTATAAACGATTAGCTGGTTATAGTGTTCTTCATCCAATGGGATGGGATGCTTTTGGTTTACCTGCAGAACAATATGCTCTTAAAACTAACAACCATCCAGGAGAATTTACTAATAAAAACATTGATACATTTAGAAAACAAATCCAATCATTAGGATTTAGTTATGATTGGGATCGTGAAGTTAATACTACAAATCCTGAATACTATAAATGGTCACAATGGATTTTTATTAAGTTATATGAAAATGGATTAGCTGAAGTAAAGGATGTTCCAGTTAACTTCTGTCCTGAATGTAAAGCAGTACTTGCTAATGAAGAGGTTAATGATGGATGTTGTGAAAAAGGACATCAGGTAGTACAAAAACCAATGCGTCAATGGGTACTTAAAATCACGAAGTATGCTGATCGCTTAATTGATGATTTAGATAAATTAGATTGGCCACAATCACTTAAAGATATGCAACGTAATTGGATTGGAAGAAGTGAAGGGGCAATCATTAACTTTGATATAGATAATAGTAATGATAGCATTGAAGTGTTTACTACAATGCCATACACCATTTATGGAGTTAGTGCTATTGTTATTTCTTGTGAACATCCATTAGTTGATAAATTAGTTGTTCAAAATCAAGAAGAAGCTAAAGAATTCATTGCTAAAGTAACTAATAAATCTGATTTAGAAAGAAGTGAACTTAATAAAGATAAAGAAGGATTCTTTACTGGAAGTTATGTAAAACATCCTTTAAGTGGTGAATTATTACCAGTATACTTAGGTGATTATGTATTACCAAGTTTTGGTACAGGAGCAGTAATGTGTGCTCCTAGCCATGATCAACGTGATTATGATTTTGCTAAAAAATATAATTTAGCATTTAAAGTAATTCAACCAGGAGATGAATCAGAAGCAATTATTAATGATGAACCGTTAATTAATTCTGAACAACTTAATGGATTAACTCCTAGTCAAGCTAATCAAAAAGTAATTGAAATATTAGAACAAATAAATAAAGGTAGAAAAGAAATTACTTATAAATTAAGAGATTGGATTTTTTCTCGTCAACGTTATTGGGGTGAACCATTTCCGGTATTATATGATGAAGAAGGAAATATTCGTTTAGTTGATGAAAAAGATTTACCAGTAATGTTACCTCATCTAGATGAGTTTTCACCAGGAGAAGATGGGCAAAGTCCGTTAGTTAATGCAAAAGAGTGGTTAAATGTTGAAATTGATGGTAAGAAATATATAAGAGAAACAAATACAATGCCTCAATGGGCTGGTAGTTGTTGGTACTATATTCGTTATCTAGATCCAAATAACACCGAAAAATTAGTTGACTTTGATATTGCTAAAGAGTGGTTACCGGTAGATTTATATATTGGTGGAGCAGAACACGCTGTACTACACTTATTATATGCTCGTTTCTGGTTTAAATTCTTATATGATATTGGAGTAATTCCTGTTGATGAACCATTTATGCGTTTATTTAATCAAGGAATGATATTAGGTGAAGATAATCAAAAAATGTCTAAGTCTAAGGGGAATGTGGTAAATCCAGATGATATAGTAGCATCTCATGGTGCTGATGCACTTCGCTTATATGAAATGTTTATGGGACCACTTGATGCTAGTGTTGCTTGGACAGAAGATGGTTTAGATGGAGCTAAACGTTTTATCGATCGTGTTTGGCGTATGGTTGATAATGTAGAAATTGTTAAAGAAAATGAAACATTAGAAGTATTGTTGAATCAAACAATTAAAAAAGTAGAAGATGATATTAACAACTTATCGTTTAATACTGCAATTAGTCAATTAATGATTTTTGTAAATGAAGTTTATAAAGAAAAACAAATTACTAAATCACAATTAGAACGTTTTATAATTATCATTAATCCATTTATTCCCCATGTAAGTGAAGAATTAAACTTAGAAGTATTAGGTAATGAGTTTAGTGTTAACGAATTAAGTTGGCCAAAAGTTGATGAATCAAAATTGGTTTCTAATACAATTGAAATTGTAGTTCAAGTTAATGGTAAGATTAAACAAAAATTAGAAGTAGAACGAGATTTAGATAAAGATAGTTTAAATGAATTAGCAAAAGCAAGTGTTAGTGAATTCCTTGATGGAAAAGAAATGGTTAAAGAGATTGTAGTAGTTAATAAATTGGTTAACTATGTAGTTAAATAATATGAATACTAAAATTCTTTTTATGGGGACTGACCAACATAGTGGATTTATTTTAAGGTACTTACTTGAAAATAATTACCATATTGTTGGTTGTGTATCTCAACCTGATAAAGTTCAAGGTCGAAAAAAAGAACTAACACCTACTGTAGTAAAAACAATAGCCAATGAATACAACGTTAATGTTTACCAACCAGAAAATATTAAAACTGATTATCAAGAACTATTAGATATTGATTATGATGTAATGCTTACTGTTGCTTATGGGCAAATTATTCCAGAAGAATTATTAAATAATACGAAGGGATTAAATGTCAATGTTCATTATTCATTATTACCTTTATACCGTGGTGCAAGCCCAGTACAAAGTGCGATAAGTAATGGTGATAAAACAACAGGGATTAGTATTATGGAAATGGTTAAGAAAATGGATGCAGGTGATGTATTTATTCAAGAACAAATGGAAATTGAAGAAAATGATACAACAACTACATTATTTGAAAAACTTAATACAAAAGCTTGTAAATTACTAGATCAGTTCTTTATTGATTTTGAAAATGATAAAATTAAAAGAACTAAACAAGAAGAAGATAAAGTAACATACACTAAAATGATAACTAAAGAAGATGAACATATTAATTTTAGTATAAATGTAGATGAAGTTTATAATAAAATTAGAAGTTTATTAGATTATCCAGGATGTTATTTTATGATAAATGATAATCGTTATAAAATTATTGAATGTCATAAAGATTATAATAGTAGTATTATTGGATCAATAACTAATGTTGATAAATCAGGAATTTATTTAGGCTGTGAAGGAGGTAATATTGTAGTTACTAAATTACAGCCAGCTGGTAAAAAACCAATGGATATTAAGTCATATTTAAACGGTAAGAGTGAACTAAGTATTGGTGATATGTTAGATTAGGAGTAAAATGATAATTTTAGCAACAAACAACAAACATAAAGTCAACGAATTAAAAGATATTTTAGATTATCAAGATATTAAATCCTTGCAGGATTTAAATCTTGATATAGAAATTATCGAAAACGGGGTAACGTTTGAACAAAATTCCTTAATCAAAGCTCAAGTGATAGCAAAATTATATCCTGATGATATAATTATTGCTGATGATTCTGGAATTTGTGTTGACGTGCTAGGAGGTGCTCCTGGTGTTTATTCTGCTCGTTTTTCTAATGCAAAAGAAAATATAGATTATAATAATAATTTAAAATTATTAAAAGAATTAGAAAATGAAGAGAATCGCGAAGCTAAATTTGTTTGTTGTATTTGTTGTGTTATTCCTAATAGAGAGCCTTTATTCTTTAGGGGAGAATTAAAGGGTAGAGTTAATACTAAACTAGGTAGTAAAGAAGGGTTTGGTTATGATCCATTATTTATTGTTAATGATAAATTGGTTAGTGATATGACTAGTGAAGAAAAGAATAAAATATCACATCGGGCTATTGCTTTAAATAAATTAAAAGATTATTTAGGAGCACAATGTATTCTGTAGTTATTCCATGTGCTGGACGTGGTAGTAGAATGGAGTTAAATTATAATAAATTATTATATTTATTAAAAAATAATGAAACTATTATTGAACGTACAGTTAATAAATTTCTAAATTATAAAGAATTTGATGAAGTAGTTTTAGTAATTCATCCTGATGATGAAGTAATGTTTAAAAAGATATTTACTAATGATAAAATCAAATTTGTTTATGGTGGAGATACTAGAGCAGATAGTGTTAAATCTGGTGTAAATGTTTGTAGTAATGAAATGATTTTTATTCATGATGGTGCTAGATGTAATATTAGTGATGATTTAATTAAAAAATGTATTGATGAAGTTAAATTAAATCAACATCAAGCTTATTGTGTTGGAGTTAAAGCAATAGATTCTATTAGAGTTGTTGAAAATAATGTTGTAATACAAGTACTTGATCGAGACAAATTATATAATATGCAAACCCCACAAATATTTAAAAAAGATTTATTACTAAAAGGATTTAACAATAATTTAGAAGATACTGATGAAGTTGGAATGATGGTTAAAATGGGAATACAACCATATTTAATAGAAGGGGAATATAGTAATATTAAAATCACAGTAAAACAAGATTTGGAGCAATTATGAGTGCAATGAGTAAATATAGAGTTATTACAATTCCTAATATGTTAATTGATAATTATAAGAATTTACATATTTCTGAAAAACAATTAGTAAGTATTATTAAATTAATAGCTTTAAATAAAGAAAGTGTTAGTTTATCTGAATTAATTAGTAATAATCAAATGTCTCGTGATGAGATTTCAGATTTAATTAAAGATAAAGTATTAAGTTATCAAACTAAGTCAAATGGAGATATCGTATTTGATATTGATGAATTCTTTCAAAGATTAGAAAGAAGTCTTGATGAGAAGTTTTTACATGAAGAAAATGTGGTACAAGTTGGTATTAGTGTTAGAAAAATAATTGATCGTAATTTACTAGATCATGAATTAAAGCAATTAGAAGAATGGTTAGAAGAAGGGTATTCACCACAAGTGATAAAAGATGCGTTTAAAATTATGGTAGTTAATGGTGTTGATAATTTTAAATATGTAGAAAAAATATTAGAAACTAATAAGTAATTAAGGATGTTATGAGAATTAATGAGTTAAGATTATATGGATTTAAATCATTTGCTAACAAGACTACAATAAAGTTTGATGATAACTTTATTGGTATTGTTGGACCAAATGGTAGTGGTAAGAGTAATATTATTGATGCTATTAGATGGGTATTTGGTGAACAAAGTTCAAAATCTTTACGTGGTAAAAGTAGTGTTGATGTTATCTTTGGTGGTACACAAACAAGAAAGAAAGCTAATTTTGCTGAAGTGACCTTAGTTTTAGATAATTCAGATCAACATGTTGATTTAGAGTATAATGAAGTAAGTGTTACTCGACGTTTATATCGTAGTGGAGATAGTGAATATTTAATCAACAATGTAGAATGTCGTATGAAAGATATTGTTGATTTATTTATGGATTCAGGGATTGGTAGAAATAGTTTTTCTATTATTTCTCAAGGAAAAATTGAAGAAATTATTGTATCTAAACCCGAAGCTAGACGTCAAGTAATTGAAGATATTAGTGGAGTATTAAAATATAAAAAACGTAAAGAAGCAGCTATTAGAAAATTAGATCGAACTAATGAAAACTTAAAACAAGTAGATTTAATTTTAGGTGAAATGGATCAACGTTTAGGACCACTAGAAAAACAAAGAGATAAAGCAAAAGAGTTTAATGAATTAAAAGAGAAATTAGAAAAATATGAAGTATCATATTTAGCTAACCGTATTTATGATATTAATGATGACTTTGTTGCTTATAAAAAAATTAATGAAGAAATCACGCAAAAAATAGTAAAAACTAATAATGATATTAGTATTGCTGATGCCACTTTAGCACAAATTCAGGATAATGAAATAAAAGTCAAAAATAATATAAGTGAAATTACTAACCAAATTACTCAAACTCAAGAACACATTTATGACTTACAAGCTAACTTTAAAATGATTAGTGAACGTCAAAAAATGTTAGATGGTTCTGATAGTGCACTTAAAATTAATAATTTAAAACAAAGTATTTTTAAAAACAAAGAATTATTACAAAAGAACCAATCACTTATTAGTGAAAGAAAAAATGATTTAAATAAATATGAAGAAGAAATAAATAATCTTAATCAAGAAATAACAACTAAACGTAATCGTCGTTATGATGTTGAAAATGAATTAAGTGATTTAGAACAACAATCTAAACGTAACAACTACAGTTTTAGTGTAAGTAAGATAATTGAAACTAATAAATTCAATACAGCTAAAGTAGTAAGAGATTTATTTAAAGTAGATTATAAATATGCTGAAGCAATTAATGTATGTATTAGTGGACGATTAAACGATATTATTATGGATGATATGGAGGAGATTAAATTAGCAATTAAATATCTTCGTGATAATAAATTTGGTCGTGCTACTTTTATGAGTTTAAAAGATGTAAAATATCGAAATTTAGAAGATAATTTAATTAATGATATAAGTAAAGAAAACGGTTATATTGATATAGCTTATAATTTAGTAGAAGTAGAATCTAAATATCAAGATGTATTTAAAAACCTACTAAATACTACAGTAGTATTTGATAATTTAGATAATGCCACAAAAGCATTTAAAAAATATAATCAACGTGTAAAAATCGTAACATTAGATGGTGATGTTTTAGCTAACAATGGTAGTATTAGTGGGGGTAAATTTAAACAAGTAAACCCATTATTAGTTGCTAAAAAACAAGAAGATTTGACTAATGAATTAGATAAATTAAATAGTAGTTTGGAAGAATTAATTAATAAATTAAAAGTAAAAGAAGAAAGTTTACATGAAATTAGATTACAAATTAATTACTACTATGAAGAAGCTAAAAATTTAGAAGAACAAATTAGAGTAGACTCTTTTGAATTAAAAGAATTAGATGTTGATATTGATGAGGGTGAAGTAGCATCAATTGATAAAGAATTAGAAGAGCATCGTGCTCGTTATAATGAACTTCATAATAAACGTTTAGAGTTAGAAAACATGTTAGATAAGTATAATGAAGAACGTCAAGAAATCATTTTAAATATGAAAAATGATAATGAAGAATTAAAATTATTGTCTAATCAACAAAATGATAATAATATTAAAATTTCGCGGATGGAAATGGAATTAGATTCGTTAATGACTTCACTTAGTGAAGAATATCAACTAAGCTTTGAACGTGCTTATCAATTATCTGATAAAAACATTAATGTAGAAGAATACAAAGAGATTGTATCTACTACAAAACGTAGAATTAAATCACTTGGAGTAATTAATCCTGATGCAATTAATGAATATGAAGAAATCAAAGAACGTTATGATTTCTTAAGTACACAAAAAGAAGATTTATTACATGCAATGGAAAAATTAACAACAATTATGGATCAATTAGATACAGTTGTTATTAAACAGTTTGATTATGCTTACAAAAAATTAAGAGAAGAATTTAAATATATTTTCTCCGAATTATTTGGAGGAGGTAAAGCAGACCTTGTATTAACAAATCCTGAGGATTTATTAAATACTGGGGTAGAAATTGTTGCTCAACCACCAGGTAAAAAATTACAAACAATATCACTTTTAAGTGGGGGTGAAAAAGCACTTACGGCTATTTCACTATTGTTTGCAATTTTACGAATTAAGAAAATACCATTTACAATTCTAGATGAGGTAGAAGCAGCTCTAGATGAAGTAAATGTAAAACGTTATGCTAACTATATTAAAGTATTTAGTGAAAGAACACAATTCTTAGTAATTACTCACCGTCAAGGTACGATGGAAGCATGTGATTCTTTATTTGGAATTACCATGGTAGAAAAAGGGATTAGTTCAGTGTTTAAAACAACATTAAAAGATGGTGTTGATTTAACTAAAGAGGGGTAAAAATGTTTAAAAAATTTAAACAAACAATTAAAGCGGTTAAAGATGAAATGTTATTTAATTTTAAAGTTGTTAATAACAACTTTATGCATTCATTTAACTCATTATTTGTTGATCATGAATTTTTTAATGAAGATTTCTTTGATGATTTGGAAGAAAAATTAATTGAACTAGATATTTTACCTAATGTTGCTATTTTAATAACACAACAAATGGAAAGTAAAGTTTATAATCAAAGAATTGATCAACAAACATTTAATGATGTATTCTTTGAAATTATTAACGATATTATAAATTTTAAAGAAGAAAAGTTAGAATTAAGTGATGATAAATTGAATATCTTATTAGTAATGGGAGTAAATGGAGTAGGTAAAACTACTACGATTTCTAAATTAACTAATTTATATAAAAATCATTATAAAACGCTTCTAGCAGCAGCTGATACATTTAGAGCTGGAGCTATTGAACAATTAGATCGTTGGGCTAAAGAGTTAGGAGTAGATATTGTTAAAACACATCAAGGTCATGCTCCTAGTGCAGTAGTTTATAATGCAATTGAAGAAGTTAATAAACAAGAAGATGTAGAATTACTTATTTGTGATACCGCAGGACGTTTACACAATAAAGTAGATTTAATGGAAGAACTTAAAAAAATTGATCAAGTAATTGAAAAAAATGTTAATCGAGAATACAATAAGAAAAATATTTTAGTACTTGATGGAACTAGTGGTAAAAATACATTAGAACAAGCTTTTGTTTTTAATGAAGTAACTAACTTAGATGGAATTATTGTTACTAAAGTAGATACTAACTTTAAAGTAGGATTAATTATTAATATTGCTTATGAATTAAGAATTCCAATCTACTTTATAACTAGTGGTGAAAATGTTGAAGCTATTGAACCTTTTAATTATAAAGAATATCTAGAAATGTTATTTAAAGAAGATAATAATGAATAAAATTGATAAAAATCAAGTATTAGATAAATTGTATGATGCTTATCACTTACTACTTAGTGATAAGCATCAAGACATTTATGAGATGTATTATTTTGATGATTATTCTATCAATGAAATAGCAGATATTAATCAAGTAAGTAAGACAGCTATATTTAATTCTTTACAAAAAATTGAAAAACAATTATTTGATTGGGAAGATAAATTACACGTTGTAAGTAATTATCAAAAACTAGATAATTACTTACAACAACATAATACAAGTGTTTCTGAAATTATTGGGAGTGAAGATGAATAAAGGTTTATTTGTTACTTTTGAAGGTGGAGAAGGAAGTGGTAAATCAACTATTATTCGTAGTGTTAATGAGTATTATGAAAATAATACAAACATTAACACTTTAATTACTAGAGAACCAGGTGGATGTAGTGTATCAGAAAAGATAAGAGAAATTATTATTAATGATGATATGGATGCTAAAACTGAATCTTTATTATTTGCTGCAGCTAGATGTGAACATGTTAATCAAGTAATTAAACCAGCTCTTAGTGAAAATAAATTAGTATTATCAGATCGTTATGTTGATAGCAGTATTGTTTATCAAGGATATGCACGTAATTTAGGAATGGATTATGTAGCTAGTATTAATGGTTGGGCAACTGATAATCTACTTCCTGATATTGTAATTTATCTATCACTAGATCCAGAAGTTGGTTTAAAACGTATTAATGATACTCGTAGTGATGAAATTAATCGTTTAGATCAAGAAGATATTGAGTTTCACAATCTTGTTAAAGAAGGTTTTGATACTTGGTTTAAAGATAAAGAAAATGTATATGTAATTGATGCAACTAATGATATAACTACTATTACAAATCAGGTAATAGAAATCATTAATAGTTATGTTAAATAAAGTTGAATTAAAGATAAGAATTAAAAAAGATATTAAGAAGTTAAAACCAGAGCAAGTAATAGCAGTTAAATCAGCTAAAAAGAATCGAATGTTTTTTGTTTTAGTTGATGGTAAACAAGTGATTTTAGATGATCAAGGATATGGTAATAAAAATTATATATATGATATAAATGATGAACGTGAATATCTAAGAATGATTAAAAAGTTAATTCAATTAGAATTTCCACGTTCTAATAAAGTATGGTATAACATTATTAGTAAAAAAGATTACTATAAACATAAAAGTTTTGATGAAATTTATGAAGATATAAGCCAAGATTATGATTAATATTAAAGAAGTAAATAATTTAGTTAAAAGAGATATAACTAAGTTAGAAGATAAAATAATAGTAATTAAATCTTTTAAAAAAGATAGAATAGTATCTATTTATTTAGAAGATAATAATATTATAGTTAAAGAAGAAGGTTTTAAACATATTAATCATAAGTTTGATCAAAACGATAAACAAACGATAAAACAAATTAAAAAGATTATCAACGAGGAGTTTCCGCGTTCTAACAAACTGTGGTATAGTATAAAAAATAAGTAGGAGTAGTATGGGACTAACAGTAGGTATTAAAACTAATTTAAATAATCCTAAATTAAAACCATTTATAACTGATATTATCAACAACAACGTTGATGATAAACAATATATGGTTGTTGATTTAGTCAAAGATAAAATCCTTGCTGATGATGTATATACTTATTTAACTCAAATTAATACTCTTACTACAGATGAAATTGTTATTGTCGGTATTATAGGTTATTTTGATCAAATATCAGTTATAAATCAAAATAAACTATTAAAAACGATAGAGGATAATGATAATCAAATTCAAATACTTATTTATGAAAATGAAAATAATGTATTAAAAACAATTAGATCAAGAATTATAAGTTATGATCTAAAAGAAGTAGTTGACTTAAAAGATGATTTTTTAAACATTCTTAGTGATAAATCTAGATTTTATCTAGAAGAAAATATGGATTTAGATAAAATCTATCGCCGTATTAATAAAAGTTGTTTAAAAAATAACTTTGAAGAAGCATTTATCTTATTTAAAACTAATATTAAAGAAGTTAATATAATAGATGTTGAAATAATACTTAGTATTGTTTTAAATGCTTTAAAACAACTAAATTATTTAAAAACATTTAAACAAGTACAAAGTTTTGAAAGACAGGTTAGAAATAATAGTAATTTAGATAGTACCATAGATGCTATCTTTGCTACCATTAGTACTAGTGTAGAAATTAGGTTAAAACAATATGATTATTAAAAATGATTTAGCAAATAATTTAGTTATTTATCAAGATAACAATCAAAATAACTATACTCAAGATTCATTATTATTAGTTGATTTTATAAATATTAATAAAAAATGTAATCATATTTTAGAACTTTGTGCAGGAAATGGTCCGATTAGTATGTTACTTACTAATAAGACTGATATTAGTATTAGTAGTGTCGAATTACAAGAAAAAAATGTAGAATTGTTTACTAAAAGTATTAAACATAATAAGATTGATAATCAAATTACAATTTATCATGATAATGTAATAGACATTAATCAAAAGATAGGTGCTAATTGTTGGGATTTAATTGTCTGTAATCCACCTTATTATAAGGTAGATACAAACACTAAAATCCATAAAAAAGATGCTTTAGGGATTGCTAGACATGAATTAGAGTTAACTTTTGAACAATTAGTAAAAGAAGTTAAGACACTTTTATCAAATAAAGGAAAATTTGTCTTTATTCATGTAGCTATTCGTTTTGATGAATTGATTAAAACTCTACATGAATACAACTTTCATATTAGTAGAATCCAGTTTATTTATACTAATAATAAGGAAGCTAGTAGGGTTTTAGTAGAATGCGTTAAACACGATAGTGTTCATACTAAAATTTTACCACCAACTACAATATAAATATAACCAAAAAATAACCGATTTAAAGGTTATTTTGTCAAATTTAATTCATTATTGATAAATATGATGTTTTTCTTTGTTAAATTTTGGTATACTATAATAGTAAAAATGTCTGGGGATGCATGAATGTTTTTGACTTAGAATTTAATCAATTAAAAGACATACTAGAAGCAAATAATATTGCTTCTTTTCGTGCTAAACAGATATGGGAATGGTTATATGTTCATCTAGTTACTGATTATGAACAAATGACTAATTTAGATGCAAAAACTAAGGAATTTATGGCTAATAATTATCCAATTATTATCCCTAAATTAGTACAACAACAAGAAGATGATGTCGATGGTACAATTAAAGTATTATTAGCTCTAGAAGATGAAGAAGTTATTGAAACAGTACTTATGAAACAAGAATATGGGTATAGTGTTTGTGTAACTTCACAAATTGGTTGTCGTATTGGTTGTAGTTTTTGTGCTTCACACTTGGGTGGATTTAAACGTAATCTAAGTGCAGGAGAAATAGTTAGTCAAGTTCTACATTTTTCGCGTATCTTAAAACCAAGAGATGAGCGTGTATCACATGTAGTAGTAATGGGAATAGGTGAACCACTAGATAATCTTGATAATGTATTGGGATTTGTTAATATCATTAATGATCATAAGGGACTTAACATTGGTGCTAGACATATTACAGTTAGTACTAGTGGTATCGTTCCTAAGATTAAAGAATTTAGTGAGTTTGATAAGCAAATTAATTTAGCAGTCTCACTTCATGCTCCTAATAATGAGCTTAGAAGTAAACTTATGAAAATTAATAATGCTTATCCAGTTGAAAAACTAATGGAAGCAATCAATAAATATATTGATAAGACTAATCGTCGTGTTAGTATGGAATATATTATGATTAATGATGTTAATGACCATAAACAAGAAGCTATCGAGTTATCTAAACTACTTAAAGGAATGAATGTACATGTAAATTTAATTCCATTTAATGCAGTAAGTGAATATAACTATTCTAGAAGTAAAGAAAATGTAATAAATGACTTTGCTAAGGTATTAAAGGATAATCATATTCAAACAACAATCCGCTATTCTAAAGGAAGCAACATTGATGGTGCTTGTGGGCAATTAAGATATAAGCATAACAATGATTAAGTATCATGCAATAACAGATATTGGTCCTACTCGTGAAAAAAACGAAGATGCTATATTAGTTGCTAACAATAAATATGGAGATTATTTATTCTTAATTGCAGATGGAATGGGTGGTCATAATGCTGGTGAAGTTGCTAGTAATATGGTCAAAGAAATTGTTGAAAATGAATTCTTAGCTTTAGAAGAAAATGTTGATTATCGTGAATTCCTAGAAAGAGTTATCAATCATGCTAATAATGAAGTTTATAAAAAATCATTATTAGAAATTGAATATAATAATATGGGAACAACACTTAGTATGATGATACTTAGTGGTGATCAAATCTATATTGGACATGTCGGAGATAGTAGAATCTATTTTATTACCGATAAAAGTATTAGATTACTAACTCATGATCATACTTTAGTACAAGCGATGCTTGATGCTAAAACAATTACGCCAGAAGAGGCACAAAATTCTAAATTTAAAAATGTATTATTACAGGCATTAGGAACAAGTAAAAATGTAACTCTACAAACATTATCAGCTAAAATTCCTGAAAAATGTCGATTCATTCTTTGTAGTGATGGATTAACAGGTCCTGTTAGTGAACATGAAATTAATGACATTATGTGTAGCAATAAACCGCTTGAAGAACGTGTTGAGATGTTATTAAAATTAGCTAACTTTAAAGATGGACGCGATAATGTTAGTATTATTGGAGTAGAAAGGGAATAGATGGAAAAGCAAGTGATTATAGGAAAACGTTATCATATCATTCGTAAAATCGGTGAAGGTGGTACGGCAAACGTATATTTAGCTCATGATCAAAAAGAAGATCGTAATGTAAGTTTAAAAATTCTTAAAAAAGAAAATATTGATGATCGTAAAGTGAAAAAGTTTAAGCGTGAAGCTCAAACTTTATCACGTTTAGATGATGATAATATTGTAAGAGTTTATGATGTTGGTGATGATGGTAATCTTCACTACATTGTTGCTGAATATATTGATGGAATGACATTAAAAGATTATATTAAAACTTGTTCACCAATTCCAGTTGATGAGATTGTCAAGTTATCTAAACAAATTCTACAAGGAATTAAACATGCTCATGAACGTGGAGTTGTTCATAAAGATATTAAGAGTCAAAATATATTATTAGATGAAAATAAAAATCCTAAGATTACTGATTTTGGAATTGCCGATATCTTAGATGAAGAAGTGACAAGAACACAGTCATTAATGGGTACACCTCAATATATTGCACCAGAGATTTTAAATCGTGAACATCTAACACCACAATCTGATTTATATGCCGTTGGGATTGTGATGTATGAGATGTGTACAACACAAGTTCCTTTTGCTGGAGAAAAAGCTTCATATATTATGATTAAACAAATGAGTCAACCATTGCCATCTATTGTTGCTCAAAGAAGTGATATTCCGCAGAGTTTAGAAAATATTATTATTAAAGCTACTGCTAAGAAGCTAGAAAATAGATATAGTAGTGCTCAAGAGATGTTAGATGATTTAAATAATGTCTTTAATCCAGATAATGCTGATGTTGAACCTTTAGTTTTAGAAGATGATTTATTAAAAAATGATGAAATTGAAAAAACTATTGATATTGGTGCTGAAAAAATTGATTTAAGTCAATATAAAGAAATAGAAAATAAAAAACAAACGGCTAAGAAAAAACAACGTCGGATTATTATTGGAGTTTTAGCTACGTTATTAGTAGTAGCAATTGGTTTATTAATTGTTGCTCATCAAAATAAAATTAAGATGCCTGATTTAGTTAATGAAAATAATCAAGATGCATTAACACAATTAACAACACTTGGTATCCCACAAGAAAATATATCAATTGTTGAAGAATTTAGTGATGAAATTGAACAAGATAAAGTAATTAAAACTGAACCACCAGCAGGGGATGCTGTAAATAATAAAACGCCAATTACTTTATATGTATCTAAAGGTAAAGAACAACAAATATTAGATAACTATGTTGGTAAATTAGCAGGAGATGTTAAAGCTCAACTTGAAAAAGAGGGATACAAAGTAGAAATTCAATATGAAACTAGTGACCAAAAACAAGATGTAATCCTGCGTCAATTCCCTGATGCTGGTGCACAAATTAAACAAGGAGATACAATCACTTTAATGGTAAGTGGTGGTAAAGCCAAAGTTAAAGTTCCAAACTTTAGCAATATGAGTAAAAATGAAGTAGATGCGTGGGCTAGAGAAAACGTAATTTCAATTACTTATGAATCTACATGTAATAACAGTGTGGCTGCTAATCATGTAATTTCACAAAGTGTTAGCCATGATACTGAGTTAAATGTTGGAGATCAAATTACTGTATCGATTTCAACAGGTCCTTGTCCAACACCACAAACAAATGAAGAACAAGAAACCCAAGGAAGTAGTAATGAATAAAGAAGGGTTAGTAGTTAATGCTAAATCATCATTTTTCTACTGTTTAGTAGATGATGAAATTATCGAATGTCGAGCCAGTAAGAAACTTAAATTAAACAAACAAAAAATCATTACAGGAGACTATGTAGTAATTGATATGGATCAAAACTACATAATTGATATTAAAGAACGATTTAATGAATTAAAACGTCCTTTAGTAGCTAATGTTGATGCAAGTTTATTAGTCTTTTCAGCAATAGAACCTAAAATTAGTTATATGTTATTAGATAAGTTGATCTTACTGATGGAAGATAATAACTTAGATATAAATATTGTAATAACTAAAATGGATTTATTAGAAAAAGAAGAACAACAAGAAATAATCTCAAGCTTAGATTATTATCAAAGTTTAGGTTATAATGTTTATTACAAAGATCGAGATTTAGATAAAATTAAACAACAATTGGTGGATAAAAAGTTTATCTTTACTGGTCAATCAGGAGTTGGTAAATCAACATTAATTAATGAATTAATTCCTGATGTTAATATTAAAACACAAGAGATATCACAAGCACTTAATCGTGGTAAACATACAACAAGAGAATTAACTTTTTATCCATATCAAGATGGTTTTATTATTGATACACCAGGTTTTTCTTCACTAGATTTAGATTTAAGTAAAGAAGAAATAAGAGATTTATACATCGACTTTTATCAGTTAAGTAGTGGGTGTCGTTTTAATGGTTGTTATCATTTAAAAGAACCTGATTGTAATGTTAAAAAACATTTAGGTGAATCAAAGATGTTTGATATTAGATATTACAATTATCAAGAATTACAAAATAATAAGGAATAATATGAAAATAATTTCCCCTAGTATATTAGCATGTGATTTTCTTAATTTAGAAAATGAACTTAATTTATTAAACAATACTGATTGTGAATATTTACACTTAGATGTTATGGATGGACATTTTGTTAATAACTTAACATTTGGTTATCAGTTAATTAGTTGTATTAGAACTAAAACTAATAAAGTATTAGATGTTCATCTAATGATTTCTAATCCTACTAGGTATTTAGAAGAATATATAAATGCTGGTAGTGATATTATTACAATTCATTTAGAAATAAAAGAAGATATTAACAATATTATTGATATCATTAAAAGTAATAATAAGAAAGTAGGAATTGCCATTAAACCGGATACGGATTTAGATTTATTAACTCCATATCTAGATAAAATTGATTTAGTATTAGTTATGAGTGTAAATCCAGGTTTTGGAGGACAAAGTTTTATAGAAAGTTCTACTAATAGAATTAAACATTTAGTTAAATTAAGAGAAGAAAATAATTACAATTATGTTATTAATGTTGATGGGGGAGTTAATAACTCTACAAGAGATAAGGTTGAAGATGCTGATATTCTTGTAGCAGGAAGTTATGTATTTAATAGTGATGATTATCAAGAAAGAATTACTAGTTTAAGATAATGCATAAATATGTAGAAGCAACGATTAATGATTTTAATTTAAATCAAAAACAAATAAAGCAATTAGATAAGTATGCATCATTATTAAAAGAATATAATAAAGTAATGAATCTTACAGGTATTGATGAATATGAGGAAGTATATTTAAAACACTTTTATGATTCATTAACAATTTGTAGTGATTTAGAAAAGATTAATTGGGATAATTTAGCTGATTTAGGAAGTGGAGCAGGATTTCCTGGTATAGTACTTGCAATTAAATATCCTAATAAAAAAATATATTTAATTGAGCCAATTACTAAAAGAACTAATTTTTTACAAATTGTAGTTAATGAGTTAGAATTAGATAATGTAGTAATTATTAATAAAAGAATGGAAGATGTAGAAGAAATATTTGATGTAATTGTATCTAGAGCTGTTGCTCAATTAAATATATTATTAGAATTAGCAATACCCAGTATTAAAGTAGGAGGATACTTTATTGCTCTTAAAGGAGTTAAGGGAAGTGAAGAAGTAAAACAAGCAACAAATGCATTAAAACAATTAAATGCTAGTGTTGTTAGTGAGAGTGAAATTGATTTATTAGATAATAAAGGTAAAAGAATTAATGTGGTATGTAAAAAGAATAAAGAAACGGATAAAAAGTATCCACGTAATTTTGGACAAATTAAGAAAAAACCTTTATAAGGAGAAATATGAACACGTTTATTTTTAGAGTATCTACACTAAGAGTTATTAATAAGAATTTAGATTTAGACCAAGAACAAAGAGAAAAAGCAATTAGAATCTATTATAATCGTAGTGATGAATATAGTTGTCCAGCAGAAATTGTTGAACAAGGTTATGTAGTAACATCACGTGAAGATTTATTATGGTTTGCTAAAGAAACACATGAACAGTTTATTAATATTAGTATTAAATCAAGTGAAGTTGAAGGATTAATTAAAAAGATTGAAAATACTTTAAAAAAAGAGAAGTTAAATCCAATCTTTGAAGGATTGTTATATAGTGAATATATGCAATTATCTAATGTTACACAAAAACAATTAGCACATATTTTAGATAAAACTCAAGGTGCTATTTCTAATAAAATTAGACTACTTAATTTGCCGGTTAAAATACAGGGAGCAATTTTAGATGGTAGATTAAAAGAACGTCATGGTCGATCAATTCTTAAATTAGAAAAAGAAAAAGATTTTCAAAATCAAGCTCTAGTAGTATATTTAAAAATTTTAGAGAAAAATTTATCAGTACAAGAAACTGATGATATGGTTGATGAACTTCTAGGTAAAGAAGTAGGAATTAGAGATAATTTAAATATTAAGCGCGTTAAAGATAATAAAGATTATGTACTTCCAGAAACTGCAACAATAGTTGATGAAATTCATTATCAATTACAAAAAACATTACATGAGATTAAACAAACGTTTCCTAAACTAGATATTGAATTATCACATGGGGTAGATCGTAAAGATTATGTATTTTTATTAAAATTGAAAGGATTAAACGATGGGAAAGATAATAGCAATAACTAACCAAAAAGGTGGAGTAGGTAAAACAACAACAACAATTAATCTAGGTGCGGTATTAGGTTATTATGGGCGTAAAGTATTAATTGTAGATATTGATGCTCAAGCTAATGCTACTCAAGGTTTAGGAATAGATAAGGTTGAAGTAAAAGAGCAAAGAAGAAGTATTGCTGATTTATTACAACAAAATCTTAATGAAGACTTAATTAATGAATATGTAATTGAAACTAAGTTTAAGAACTTATCGTGTTTAGCTGGTAGTGAAGTAATTGAACAAATTGATTTAAGTGTTAATGAAGAATCATTGCTAGGTTATGTATTAAAAACACTTAAAGAAAAATATGATTATATTTTAATTGATTGTCCACCATCATTATCCCAATCAACAGTGGAAGCATTAAGTGTGGCTAATTCAGTATTAATTCCAATTCAAGCGGAATTCTATGCTCTAGAAGGGTTAGCACAATTACTACAAACTATAAGATATTGTCAACGTTATACAAATAAACAATTAGAGATTGAAGGTTTATTAGTAACAATGTATCAAAGTAATACTGCACTTAGTAAAGAAGTATATGATGAATTAAAAGATATGTTACCTAATTATTTATTTAAAACAAAAATTAGACGTAATATTAAGATTGCTGAAGCACCAAGTTATGGATTACCAATTATCTATTATGAAGCAGGAAGTAATGGTGCTATAGATTACTTAGAATTAGGAAAAGAGGTGATTGATAATGAGTAAGAAAAAAGGTTTAGGTCGTGGACTTGATCATTTGATTAAACAAAATATGGAAGAATTAAATGATCATGAAGTAGTAGAATTAGATATTAAAAATATAAAACCAAATCCATATCAACCACGTAAATTCTTTGATGAAGAAGCACTAAAGGAATTATCAGATTCGATTAAAGAAAATGGAGTATTTCAACCAATCTTAGTTAGACAAAGTATTATTGGTTATGAAATTATTTCAGGAGAAAGAAGATATCGTGCTTCTAAATTAGCAGGATTATCAACAATTCCTGCTATTGTCTATGATTTTGATGATCAACAAATGATGGAAGTAGCAATTGTTGAAAATGTTCAACGTGAAGATTTAAGTGTAGTTGAAGAAGCTAAAAGTTATAAAAGTTTAATTGATAACTTAAATTATACTCAGGATGAAGTAGCTAAAAAAGTAGGTAAATCTCGTTCTCATATCGCAAATATTTTACGTTTATTAAAACTAGATGAAGAAACTCTTGATTTAGTAGAAGAAGGTAAATTAACAATGGGACATGTTAAAGTTTTAATTAATATTGAAGATAAGTCTAAACAAAAACAAATTATTGATGATATTATAAAAAACAACTTAAATGTTCGTCAAGCAGAAGAATTAGCAAGTGTTGCTAAAGGTAAACCAAGTGTTAAAGTAAAACCAAAAGTAAGTAAAGAAATTAATAATGCTAGAAATAAACGTCTAGAAAAAATGATTAGAGAAAAAGTAAATGCTCAAGTATCTATTAATGGTGATAAAAAAGGAAGCATTGAATTTAAATTTAATTCTGAAGAAGAATTAGAAAATATTTTAGAACAATTAAATTTAGTATAAAATAAGTAAAAAATCATTTTTACTTATTTTGTTGTTATTAAAGGGGAGAAATGAAAGTTAAAGTTATCGGAGCAGGTTTAGCTGGTAGTGAAGCTAGTTGGTATTTAGCTAATAAAGGGTATCAGGTTGACCTTTATGAACAACGACCAAAACAAAGCACTCCAGCTCACAAAACTGATAAGTTTGGAGAGTTAGTTTGTTCTAATTCGCTTAGAAGTAATGACGTTAATGTTGCTCCTGGTTTACTAAAACGGGAAATGGAAATGTTAGGTTCATTAGTAATAGAAGCTGCCAAAGCTAATGAAGTTCCTGCTGGAAGTGCATTAGCTGTTGATCGTGAAGGTTTTAGTCAATATATTACTGATAAGATTAAGAATCATCCTAATATTAATATTATTCATGAAGAATATACAAATTTAGATGATGAACCTACTATTATTGCAACAGGTCCACTTACTTCTGATAATTTACACAAAACTCTTTCTAAAGAGTTAGGTGAAAATTTCTGTTACTTTTTTGATGCTGCAGCACCAATTATTGAGTTTGATTCAATTGATATGAATAAGGCTTATTTTAAATCAAGATATGATAAGGGGGAAGCTGATTATATCAACTGTCCTATGACTAAAGAAGAGTTTGCTGTATTTTATAATGAGTTAATTAATGCTAAATGTGTTGAATCAAAAGATTTTGAATTAAAAGTGTTTGAAGGGTGTATGCCATTTGAAGTTATGGCACAGCGTGGTGAAAAAACGCTACTATTTGGTCCGATGAAGCCAGTAGGATTAGAAACACCAGATGGTATACGTCCATATGCTGTAGTACAACTTCGTCAAGATAATGCAATTAAAACATTATATAACATTGTTGGTTTTCAAACACATTTAACGTTTGGTGAACAACAACGAATTATTAGTTTAATTCCTGGATTAGAAAATGCAAATATTGTAAGATATGGTGTTATGCATAAGAATGCATATATTAACTCACCTATCTTATTAAACCAATACTATCAATTAAAACAAAAAGAAAATATATTTTTTGCAGGGCAAATTACAGGTGTTGAAGGTTATATAGAAAGTGCTAGTAGTGGAATTAATGCAGCAATTAATATGCAAAGATATTTAGAAAATAAAGAGATGTTAATTTTTCCCCAAGAAACAGCAATTGGTGCTTTAAGTTATTATATAACTCATGCTGATCCTAATAACTTTCAGCCAATGAATGTTAACTTTGGAATTATAAAAGATTTAGAAACTAGAGTTAAAAAAAAGGAAAGAAAAGAAGCATATGCATCTAGAGCACTTGAAGTAATGGATAAATTTATTAAGGATAATATTGAATTACATTAATGATTTTATTAAGTATTTAGAACTAGAAAGAAATTATTCTTCCCATACTCTAACTTCTTATTTACAAGAATTAACTAAATTAAATAATTATTTAGAAGAATGTCAAATTAGTATAATTGATGTTAAACTAAATGATTTAAAATTATATATTTCAAGTCTTTATGAAATGCATTATAAAAGTAGTAGTATATCTCATTCTATTAGTGTAATTAAAAGTTTTTATAATTATCTAGAATATCATCAATTAATTGATATTAATCCAACTAGTTTATTAGTATATCCTAAAAATACTAATAAACTACCAAAGTTTTTATATCAAAGTGAGATAAAAACTTTATTAGAACAAATAGATCAAAGTACTGATTTAGGTAATCGTAATTTTGTAATTATATTAATGTTATATTCAACAGGACTTCGTGTTAGTGAGTTAGTTAGTTTATGTGTTGATGATATAAAAGATAATATAATACAAGTAGTTGGAAAAGGAGATAAACCTAGAATTGTACCAATTAATAGTTATTGTTTAGAAGAAATAAAAAGATATATTTTAACTAGTAGAAATAATTTAGTTACTAAAAACAATACATATGAAACAAAGTCATTGTTTGTGAATAAAAATGGAACTAAATTAACAGATCGAGGAGTTAGAGATATTATTAATCGTGAGATTAATAAAACCTCTATCTTACTTAAAATTACTCCACATAGTTTACGTCATAGTTATGCAACTCATTTACTTGAAAATGGAATGGATATAAGAATGGTACAAGAACTTTTAGGACATAGTAGTTTATCAACAACAGAAGTATATACTCATGTTAGTAAAGAGAATTTAAAAAGTGTTTATGATTTAACTAATGGTAGAAAAGAGTGATATGAGAAAACATATAATTGTGGTTGAAGGAAAAAGTGATACTAATCGTTTACGTGATATTAATCCTGATGTCATTACTTTTGAAACATCAGGATTAGGTTTTGATGAAGATAAACAACAACGTTTATTACAATTAAGTAAAGATTATGAGATTATTGTTTTTACGGATCCTGATGGACCTGGAGAGCGGATTAGAACTAAGATTAAAGAACTAATCCCTAGTGCTAAACATGTATTTTTAAATTCTAATAAAGCTTTAAGCAAAGATAAAACTAAAGTTGGAGTAGAACATGCAAGTAATGAGGATATAATAGAAGCTTTTAATCAAATATATGATTTTAATCAAAATAGTGAAGCTAAATATAGTATTAATAATTTAATTGATTGGGGGATATATAATAGTAAAGATAAAAGAAAACAATTTTGTGATTTATTAAATATATCATTTGGCAATAACCAAAAAGTTATTAAACAATTAAATACATTTAATATTAATGAAGAAAAAATATTAAATGTATTAAAGGAAATAAAGGAGTAAATATGTATAGTAGTGAAGCAAAAATATTATTAGAAAAGATAAAAGAAAGTAACAAGATCATCATTCATCGTCATAAACGTCCAGATGGAGATTGTGTAGGATCACAAATGGCACTTAAAGAATACTTACAGCATAATTTTAGAGATAAACAAATTTATGCTGTAGGAATTGATGGTTATGAACGCTTTGATTATATAGGAGAAATAGATATAATTAAAGATGACGTTTATGAAGATGCATTGGTTATTGTTGTTGATACTTCTAATAAAGATCGTATTGAAGATAGCAGATACAATCAAGGTAAAGAAGTAATTAAGATTGATCATCATATTACAGCTGATGATGAATGGTATGGAGATATTAATATTATTTATCCTGATATTAGTAGTACTTGTGAGTTATTATATGATTTATTTAATGTAATGAGAAAGATAGATAATAACTTAACACTTAATGCTAAAGTAGCTAATTATCTATTTTATGGAATCTATAGTGATACAGGAGGATTTAAATTCCCTAACACTAGTTCAACAACTTATTTAGCTGTAAGTAAGTTAATTGAATATGATTTTGATTATCAACAAACTATTACAAATTTAGAAACGTATAGTTTAAAAGAAATGAAGCTACTAGGTTATGCTTATAATAACATTGTTATTGAAGATGGAGTAGGATATATTTACTTTAATGATGATATTCAAGAACAATTAGAAGTTAAACCAGCAGACGTTAGTATTATTGCTAACTTCTTAGGAAACATTAAAGAATTAAAAGCATGGGTAGTATTTAACCAATATCCTAACTTTATTCGAGTAAACATTCGTTCTCGTGTTGGATTTGATGTTCAACAAGTAGCTGTTAAATTTAACGGGGGAGGACATGTTAATGCTGCAGGAGCATCTATTGATGATGATAGTCAAATTGAAGACGTAGTAAAAGAATTAAAAAATACTATTAAACAAGGAGGATAATGTTTTTAAACATCAAAAGTGAATATTCATATCTTAATAGTTTAATAAAACTAGATGAATATCTAAATTATGGATTAGAACATAATATAGATCATCTAGTTATTTGTGATATTAATAACACTTTTGGATGCTATAAATTTATTCAATCTTGTACTAAAAATGAAATAAAACCAGTAGTTGGTGTTGAATTTAGATTAGAAGACCAAGTATTATTTTTATATGCTAAAAACAATAATGGTCTTAAACGTCTCTATGAATTAAATACCCAATATAATCAAAATGGAAGAATTAAATTAAAAGCTAAAGAAGAAGATATAGTAATAGTTGTAGGACCTGGATTTATAATTGATGAATTACTTAAAGGTGATAATACTAACTACCTACGATTATTTGAAAAAACAAAAGATGTTTATTTAGGTTTTAACTCACAAGTAAAAACTCCTAATAATCAAAATTACTTACAATTAATTGTAAGTAATAATTATCCAGCTGTTTTAATTGATGAGAAGAATTATTTATATAAACGTCAATTAGATAGTTATAATACAATTTTAGCAATACGAGATAATCAAAATGTTAATAAGTATAAAAGAAATGAAGTAAATAAAGAACATTTAATCTCTTTTAATCCAAATTTAGATTACTTTAAAAAGTATTATGATGAAGTTATTTGTAAGTGTAATTATAATGTAGAAGCAATTAAAGCTCCAGAACCATCATATCCTTATGTAAAAGAAGGATATGATGATAAAACATATTTAGAATTACTTGCTAAAAATGGACTAAAAAAACGTTTAAATAATCAATTAACTCCTGATTATGTTAAACGTTTAGAATATGAATTAGAAGTAATTAATAAATTAGGATTTGCTAGTTATTTCTTAATAGTTTGGGATATTGTTAAGTTTGCTAAACAACAAGATATTTATGTTGGTCCATCACGTGGTAGTGTTGGTGGATGTTTAGTTGCTTATAGTATTGGAATTACTAATATAGATCCAATAGCTAATAACTTATTATTTGAACGTTTTTTAAATGAATATCGAACAAGTATGCCCGATATTGATCTAGATTTTGAGGATGTACGTAGAAATGAAATATATGACTATATCATACAACGTTTTGGTAGTGATTGTGTATGTAAGATAGGAACAATTACTAGATTTTTAGCTAAATCAGCATTTAGAGATGTAGCTAAAGCACATAATGTTGATTTAAAGAAAATAGATTTTATATCTAAATTACTTAATCCTCGTCTTAGTTTTGAAGAAAACTTCAAAACTAATAAATCAGTCCAAAATGTTTTACTTAGTCAATCAGAGGGTGCAATACTAGAAATTTTATATGATATTGTTGTAGATATTGAAGGTTTACCTCGTCAAACTTCTATCCATGCAGCAGGAGTTATTATATCTCCAGAACCACTTAATAACTTCTGTGCATTAAGTAGTGATCAAGTAAGTTTACAAGAAGCCAGAGAATTAGAACAAATGGGATTACTTAAAATGGATATCTTAGCTTTAAGTAACTTAACATTTATTCATCAAATTGTTGATGATATTAAATTCGATGATCCAGAATTTAATATCAATAAAATCAATTTAAACGATGAAAAAACGTTTAAGTTATTACAATCAGCTAATACGCTAGGAGTGTTTCAGGTCGAATCACGAGGAATGCGAGAAGCCTTAAAAGAATTAAAACCTAGTTCAATTGAAGATATCGCATTAGTAATAGCATTATATCGTCCTGGTCCTAAAGAATATATTTATAAATATAATGATATTAAGAAAAGATTTAAAGTTAAAAATCAAGTAGATGAAGTATTAAAAGAAACTTCAGGGATTATTGTATATCAAGAACAAATCATGTTGATTGCTAATCTTATAGCTAATTACAATTTGCATGAAGCTGATGTTTTACGTAAAGGTGTTAGTAAAAAAGATGCTAATAAGATAGCAAGTATTAAAGAAGATTTCATTAAACGTGGAATAGAAAATGGATATGACAAAAACGTAGTAGAAAACGTTTTTGCTCATATCGAGAAGTTTGCTAATTATGGGTTTAACAAAGCTCATGCTTATGGGTATGCCATGATTGTATACCAAATGGCATATCTAAAAGCACATTATCCACTATACTTTTATTCACGATTATTTTATTATACATTTAAGAGTGATAAACGTGAAGAGTTCTTAGTAGAATTATCAAAAGTTAATATTAACTTACTACCACCTAGTATTTTATATTCTTCTTTAGAAGTAAGTATTGAAGAAAATAACCTACTAATGGGATTATTAATGGTAAGAGGAATAGGAATAGAAAATGCTAGACGGATTATTGAATCAAGACAGATTCTAGAAAACATTACGTTTGAAGAAATAGTTCGTCATATTATTATTCTTGCTAAGCTATCAAAAGCACAAATTAAATCATTAGTTCATGCTGGTGCTTTTGATTTTTTAGGCTATAATCGTCATACTTTAGAATATAACTTAATTAAGTGTGCAGATCCTAGTGTATTACAAGTACTTGATTTTGGTGGTAGTATTGCTATTGAAGAAAAAGAAGAATATTCTAAAGAAGAATTATCAAGATTAGAATATGATGCACTAGATATAAACTTAAAATATGATTTATTTAAGGCAATAGCTAAAGACTATTTAGTTAATAAGAACAAACGACTAACAATTATTGATCAAATAATTAAGTTAGATGTTTATGGAGAGTTTGATTGTATTATTAAGATTAATAGTATTAAAGAAACAAGTACTAAGAATAAAGAAACAATGGCGTTTATGCAAACAAGTTCTAAGTTAGTTCATGATGTAGTAGTGTTTCCACGAATCTATGACACGTATAAAACACTACTTAATATGAATGTAGAAAAATATATTGTATGTAGAATTGAAAGAAGTAAAAACGAAAAAGGAGATAGTTTAATACTAAAACAAGTCTATGAGTAATATTTATGATATGTTAGGTCAATATTACGATCTTTTACAAAGAGATTATGATTATCAAAAAATAGTTGATATGGTTAATCGTTATAACTATAAACCACAAGCTAAATTACTTGATATAGGTTGTGGTACTGGTGAGTTATTAAGATTATTAGGTAATTATGATTATCGATTAACAGGATTAGATAATAGCTTTACGATGATTGATATTGCTTATAGTAAGTTAAATTACTTTGGTGTTAGTACAGATTGTTTAATTATGGCTAATGTTATTGGTTATAAAGATAAAGAAAAGTATGATATTATTACTTTAACTACTGATACACTTAATTATATTACCAATAAAAAAGATATTAAGAGTTTAGGTAAAACTTTCGCTAATCTTTTAGAAGATGATGGTTTTATTTTAATAGATATTCAAAAACCAAGTAATGCTAAATATTTTAAAAATTATAATGAAATAAATAAAGTAGATGTAAATAAATATATTGTATGGAACTCTAAAAAAGATAATTGGTATAGTAACAATGTTACTCACCAATTTGATTTATATGTTGATGATAAACTTGAATGTAGTGAAGTTCATCATCAAACATTTAAAAATCCTAAGTATTATGCTTCTAAATGGTCTAAAAATCTTAATTTAGCCCATTTAGAAGAAGATGAATATCGCTATTATATGATATTTAATAAACGATAGAAATGAGGAATTATGCCAGAATTACCTGAGGTAGAGACAGTAAAAAATGCCCTTAAAAAATTAATTATTAATAAAACTATTAGTGATGTAGAAGTAAGATGTGAAAAGTTAATTAAAAATGTTAGTGTAGAAGAATTTACTTCAACACTAACAAATCAAACATTTAGAGATGTAAGACGTTATGGTAAATATCTTTTAATTGATTTAGATAAAAATACATTAGTATCGCATCTACGTATGGAAGGTAAGTATAATTATTATGATGAAATCATAACTCCAACCAAACATGATCATGTTATCTTTTATTTTACTGATAATACAATGTTGTGTTATAATGATACACGTCAATTTGGAACAATGGAATTAGTAGCTTTACATGATGAAAAAAGTTTAAAAGGGATTGATAAATTAGGTTTAGAGCCTTTTGATAAAAAACTAACTAAAGAGTATTTATATCAAAAAGCTAGTAAAAAATCAATTACAATTAAACAATTTTTACTAGATCAATCTATTATTACCGGGTTAGGTAATATTTATGTTGATGAAGTTTTATTTAGAGTAAAACTTCATCCTAAAACTAAAGTTAATACTATTAGTATTGATAAGTTTGATGAAATAATTAAAGCTAGTAAAGAAATACTTAAAAAAGCAATTAAGGCAGGAGGAACAACAGTTCACTCATTCTTAGTTACAGGTAATATTAGTGGTAAATTCCAAAACCAATTATACGTTTATGGACGTGAAGGTGAAGAATGTTTAGAATGTGGAACTACAATTAAAAAATTTAAATTATCAGGTCGTGGTACCCATTATTGCCCTCATTGTCAAGGAGAATTATGATTATAGTAATAGATGGACGCATTGGTAGTGGTAAGACTTATGTAAGTAATTACATTAAAGATAATTATAACTTTAATGTAATTAATTTAGATGATGTTGCTAAACTTGCTTATGAAGATAGTAACGTAAAAAAGAAAGTATTAAAGTTATTAGAAATTAGTTATATTGATTTTGATATAATTAGAAAAATTATTTTTACTGATAAAGTTAAAAAGAAAAAGTTAGAAATAATTATTTATCAGTATCTTTTTGATTATATTAATAAACAAAAAGATACTGACTTAATTGTTGAAGGGTATAATAGTTTTACTATTTATCCTAATTATGATTTAGGAATAGTAGTTTGTTGTGATGAAGATATTAGAAAACAACGAGTACTAGATCGAAATAAAGATGAAGAATATTTTAGATTAATAGATTTTAATCAAAAAGATATTTATCCATTACATAATTATACATTTTGTATAAATAATAATGGTCAAGATTTTAATAAAGAAATAGATAGGATAATAAGTTATGCTAAAGATAGGGAAAATTGTTAATACACATGGTATTAAAGGTGAGTTAAGAGTATTGTCTAATTCTGATTTTATTGATGTTAGATTTAAACCTAATGCTAAAATTTATATTGATAATAACGAATATATTATTGAAGATGGATATCTTCATAAAAACTTCGTTATTATCAAGTTATTAGGTTTTGATAATATAAATGATGTAGTTAAATTTAAAAATAAAGATATTTATGGGGACATATTAGATCAAGATGTATTAGAAGAAGATGAATACTTTAATCAAGATTTAGAAGGATGTAGTGTTTATAATCAGGATAATCAACTTCGTGGTGAAGTTATTGAAGTGATGATTGGTGGTATTTATAATATGTTAAGAATAAAAGGAGATAATACTAAAGGTATTGTTCCTTTTAATAACCAATTTATAAAAAATGTAGATATTGATAACAAAAAAATAGTAATTAATGAAATTAAAGGACTAATTGATGAAGATTAATATATTAACAATATTTCCAGAAATCTTTAGAGGATGGATGGAAACAGGAATGATTGCTAAAGCAATTGAAAATAAACAAGTAGAAATAAATGTTATTGATATAAGAGAATATACAACTAACAAACATCGTAAAGTTGATGATTATCCTTTTGGTGGATTTGATGGGATGCTTATGCAAATCCAGCCATTAGATGATGCAATGCTTGCTAATCAATTAGAAAACACTCATACTATTTTTCCTTCACCAAAAGGAAGAGTATTTAATCAAGAATTAGCTACTGAATTAAGCAAGTATCAAGAATTAACGTTTGTAGCTGGTAGATATGAAGGTGTTGATCAACGTTTTATTGATACACATGTAGATGAAATGATCTCAATGGGTGATTATATTCTAACTGGTGGAGAATTACCTATCTGTAGTATCCTAGATGCAGTAATTAGATTACTACCAGGAGTACTTAATAACGATACTTCAGCAGTTTATGAATCATTTTATAATAACTTACTTGAGTTTCCTCAGTATACACGTCCGCGTGAATACAAAGGAATGGAAGTTCCAGAAGTATTATTAAATGGTAATCATAAAGAAATTAAAAAGTGGTGTTATGAACAACAAATTAGTGAAACTAAAAAGTATCGCCCAGATCTTTATCAAAAATATTTAGAAAATTGTGATAAAAATGATGAAAATTAGTAATTTTAACAACCTATCAAAAATAACCAAGTTTTGATAAATCCTTTATTTAAGGAGTTTTTTCAAAATTATTTGTCAAGTAAAAGCGAAAATGTCTTAAATAATGTCAACTGATTTTTTAGCAGAATTTGTTAAATGTTTTTGTTTCTTAACCACGTATTTTAGTTGGTCTACATA
>DEQD01000025.1 GCA_002359095.1 Caryophanales bacterium UBA3375 | reverse complement strand
AGACATTTTTTTACGCAGTGCTAATTAATTTTCATCCTCTTTTTTATTTGCTTTTTCATGTAAACTGACAATGATGTTTACAAGCTGTTTAATTTTATCTTCACTAAGAGTAGTATCTTTACTTAATTCTTCTATTACTTCTAAATATTTATGAGTGTTGTTATCTACATCTTTTTGTACTAAGTTATGTTTACGGATAATTTTAATAACATCAAAAAAGATATCTTCATCGTGTTTATAATCATATTTACGATGTTTTTCTCTACTTATAGTAAAGAAAGAGTATACACTTAGAATTAAATAACCAATCATGGCAATCTCTGGTACAAAGATACCAATTAGTATTGCTATTAAATTACTAATAACAATTCTACGTCCTTGACGTTTAATTAGTTTTAGTAATTTATCACTAACACTTTCACTAATTTTACCATATTTATATTCTGTTTTTATTACACTGGTTCGTAAATCAAGTAATGCTAAGTTGATTGCCATGTTAAGTATCCCATAGATACTTACCCAAATAAATTCCATTTCTTCTACCATTACTTTAATACATACTGGCATAATTGATAATAAAAATAAAATTACAAATTCTAATACTACCATCTTATTAGTAACACGACTTAAACGATCAAATACAAAACTGTGTTGATACCAAATACTTCCAATAAAACAAAAAGTAATAAAGTATAAAATGATAGCTGATATCATATCTTTATAGTCTAATACTCCATTATTAAACTCTACTGGAATTTCTAATGCCATTATGGTAATGATAATTGCCATTATGCCATCCGATATTGCTTCTAATCTACTTTTACTTATTCTAAACATTTAACCTCGTTTCTTATTTATAAACTTTCTATTAATAAATACTAATACTAATATTATAACAAACCATAATAATAAATTTGGAATATAATCAATCATTAACTTTTTAGTTATCTCTCCATCACGCCAATATTCAAATTTAATTCCTAGAATTGATGTAAAATGAGTAACACGTGGATATAGAGAAGTTTCTAAGATAATAATAAAGTTAACTAGCCAATACCATAATACTAAACTTGTAGTTATTATATTAAGTTTTTTATTTTCTTTAATATTAAATATTAATGTTCTATTAATGATAATATTATATATTACATTACCTAATAATACACTAACACTAACCATAGCAATTAACAGGTATGTACCTGTTAACCACTCATTATGGCTAACATCTCTTTTATAAAGAGGGATATAATCAAACATAATAATATATCCTTGATTATTATAGTTTCTTATATATATCACGGTTAGTATAGCTATTGATATAGCTATACTAACATACATTAATTTCTTTAATTTATTCATTTTCTTCCTCTTTTAATTTAAAATCAATAATAGTAGGATAATCATAATCAACTATTGTTGTGTTAACATCAAATAGTTGATTGATATTATCACTATTAATAACTTCTTTGACACTACCTTCAAATACAACACTACCTTCATCAACTGCGATGATATAATCAGCAAACTTACTTGCTAGATTTATATCATGTAGTGTCATGATGATGGTTGTTTTGTATTCTTTATTAATCTTTTTAAGTAGTGTTAATATCTCTAATTGATTCTTAACATCTAAATAAGTAGTCGGCTCATCAAGAAGGATATATTTAGTTTTTTGAGCTAATACCATAGCTAGCCATACACATTGTAATTGTCCACCACTTAAATCAGTTACTAATTCATTTCTAATATGATCAATATTACATTCTTTAATCGCCCAATTAACTATTTCTAAATCTCTTTTAGACATTCCACTTAGTGGTTTTTGATATGCATATCTTCCTTGAGCTACTAAATTCTTAACACTCATTTGTTCAGGAACATCAGGTTTTTGAACAAGTAATGTAATTGATTTAGCTAAATCCTTTTGTTTAACGTTTTTAATATTAACATTATCAATTAAAATATCACCAGTATTAGGTTTAATCAACTTTACTAAGCTTTTTAGTAATGTTGATTTACCTGTTCCATTTTTACCAATAATAGCTACTATACTACCTGGTTTAATTTCTAAATTAAGATTTTTAATTACTTCTTTATGTTGGTAAGATAAACTAACATCATTAAACTTAATTGACATATTACTTCCTTTTTATTAATAAATAGATAAATACTGGTGCTCCAATAATTGCAATGATTAATCCAACTGGTAGCTGATGATTGTTAATTAAATTATCAGCTACTAGTTGTGATAATAAAATAATATTAATTCCTACTAATGGAGTTACTACTAATAAGTTATTACTGCTTAACTTTTTAGCGATTTGGACTGATAATAAGCCTAAAAACAAAATACTTCCACCAACACTACAACTAATTGCTATAAATAGTGTAGCAAGAATTAATAACTTAAAGTTAACATATTTATAATCTAGACCTAAACATTGCGATTGATTAATGTCTAATTTATTAATATCAATATTTTTAACATTATAAATAAGTATTATTATTGCTACTAGTATTAGTGGTAATACAATAATAATATTAATCCAACTAGTAGACCATAAACTACCGTTGCTCCACATAAGTATTTTATTGTACTCTCCACGATTAACAATTAATTGTAAAAACATCATAATCGCATTTACTAGAGCATTAATTGCTATTCCAGATAAAATCATTTTATTTAAATTAAGTTTATTCTTAGTCAAATAAAATAGTAATATTATTGCAATAAAACTTCCTACTATACTTACTATCGGGATAAGTAAAGTTATACTTATACTTATATTCTGATAGTAAGTAGTTGAAGTTAAACTAATAAGCAGTGCTACAAATAAACTACTCATTGAACTAATTCCTAGATATGATGGATCAGCAACATTATTTTTTAATACGTTTTGTAATAGATAAGTTCCAAGAGCTAAACAACAACCCATTATTATTGCTCCAACAATCTTAGGTAAACGTAATTGATAAATAACTAGGTTATCTGTACTACTTCCTTTAAACATTAGAGTGTTAATTAATTGTTCTAAACTAAGATGATAATCACCAATGATTAGATTAATAACGATTAAACAAATCATTATTAATATCAAACTAATAATTATATGTTTAGTTTTCATCTTAGTCCTTTCTAATTAAATAAAACAATAATATTACACTTATTACAATAATAAAAATACTAATAGGTACTTCATATGGTGCAATAACACTTCTAGCTAATATATCAGTTATAACCAACAAAATTGCTCCATATAACCCAGAAAGTGGTAATAAATAACGATAATCATTACCAATAATTAAACGTAAGATATGAGGTACTAATAAACCGATAAAGGCAATCGTTCCTACACAACTTACACTAATAGCAATGATTGGAATAATTAATAAAATCATATTAATTTTAAATCTAGTAGTAGAAAGTCCTAAACTTGTTGCTACTTCATCACCAAAACTAATAATGTTTAGATTTTTACTACTAACAAGTAAGGGAATGATTAATAACATCGTTATTAATAACATTATTACTTGTTGATATCCGACATTATTAAATCCTCCTGCTAACCAGAAAGATAGTTCATAACTTTTATTAGTAACTAATGCTAGGATACTAGCAATAGATACTAATAACATCGATAATGAAGATGCTAATATAATTACATCATTAAAGGATTTATTACGCATCTTAATAATTAAACCTATTAATATTAACCCTACTATAGTACTACCTAGTAGTGAAAATACTATTTTATTATGTACTCCAAATAGATTTATTAAAGTACTAAGAGCAACTCCTAAAGTTGCTCCTTGTGATATTCCTAGTATTGATACATCAGCTAGATTATTTCTAAATATTGCTTGAAGCATTGTCCCACAAATAGCTAAGCTACATCCAACCATCATTGCTGATAAGATTCTAGGTATTCTTACATCTTTAATTAGGACGTTATTAATATTGTCTTGATTTGAAAAGATAATATTAATAACTTCATTAACATCAATATCTTTTGCTCCAAAAAATATTGATGTTATACTACTAATTAGAAGTAAGATAATTCCTAGAATTAATAAGAAATTAAATTTTTTTTTCATTATTTAATTAAATCTCCTACTTCGTTTACAAATAATTCCCTACCTACGACACTATATCCTTGATTAAAGTATGGTGATGAATTAAGAATTGTTACTTTATCATTTTTTACAGCTTCCATATTTTGATATACACTATTTGCTTCTAGTGCTTGTTTATCTGAATCTGTTGCTACAACCATTAAATAATCAGGATTAATTTCACTAAGACCTTCATAACTAATTACTGGTAATTCAATCCCTGTTTGTTCTGGCATATTTTCAGGACGTTTTAGTCCCATGTCATTATACATAACTCCACCAATACCTGCTTCTTGTAGAACAAATAATTGTCCTCCACTAGCAAGTAGTGTTAAATATGTTTGATCTCCATGAGTATCTTTGATTGCTTGTCCTTTAGTTTGAGCTAACTCTTCATAGTTTTTCAACCATTCCGTAGCTACTTCTTCTTTACCTAACATACTACCTAGAGTAATAAAATCTTTTTTCCAATCAATTTGTTCTAATTGAATTTCAACTGTTGGAGCCACTTGACTTAATTGTTCATAACTTGCATCTTGAATAGTTGAAATAATGATTAAATCAGGATTTAAATTTATAATTTCTTCAATACTAACATCCGCATTCATGTTGTAACCTAAAATTTTAGCATCTGATAAATATCCATCTAAATAACTTGGTAATTTAGTTTGATCATAAGCATCACTATTAGCAGTACCTACTACATTAAATCCAAGTAGTGCTAACATATCACTATTACCACTTAAATCAACAACACGTTTTGGAATTATTGGAATACTTACTTCTCCTCTTACATCACTAATAGTTCTATTTTCTCCACTAGTAATATTTTTACTTCCACATCCACTTAATACTAATAAACACATACATAATATTGAAAATAGCCTTTTCATCTTACTCTCCTTCGTGTTTTAAACTTCTACTACTTGCTATATTATATAATTCATCTACATCTGCTTCATGATATACAGCATTATAGATTAATTCAATTACAGGTAAATCTAAATTATTTTCTTCAATTAATTGATGAATAGCTTGAAGTGAGTAGTATCCTTCTACTACCATTCCTACTTCACGTTTAGCTTCTTCTACACTTAATCCTTTACCTAGTAATTCTCCAAACTTACGGTTTCTTGAATGTTTAGAGAAGGCAGTTACCATTAAATCTCCAACACCTGTTAAACCATATACTGTTTCACTAGTTCCTCCACACATTTTAGTTAATATTTTTAATTCTCTAAGTCCTCTAGTCATCATCATGGCTTTAGTATTATCACCAAATTTATCACTAGCATCACAATAACCTGCAGCTATAGCTAAGATGTTTTTAACAGCACCTGCTAATTCAACACCTTTAATATCAGTATTTACATAAACTCTAAAGTATTTATTGTTAAACAAATGTTGTACTTTTATTGCTATATTAATATCTTCACTAGTAGCAACAATACTTGTAAACATACGTTGTGCTACTTCTTCAGCATGAGTTGGTCCTGATAAAATAGAAAAATATACATTAGGCACTTCTTCTTCAATTACATCATGTCCTGTTTTTAACGTTGATTGTTCTAATCCTTTAGAACATAAAACTAAAATACTATCATCATTTAGATATTCTTTAGCTAACTTAATACTAGTTCTTAAAGCAAACATTGGTACTACAATTACCACAAATTTAGTATCTTTAACACAACTAATATCAGTAGTTACATTAATTTGTTTTTTAATATCTTCATCAATATATGTATTATCATTAGATAAAAATTTCTCTACACTTTCTTGATCATGACACCAAACATTAATATCATTACCATTATCAAATAACACTTGAGCTAATGCACTACCAAAAGATCCTCCACCTAATATACTTACTTTCATTATCTTAACTCCTCTAAAAATGATTTACCATGTTTTGTAGATTCTAGATCAAAGTTATCACAAATAGTTTCACCTAAATCTTCAAATGTAGTTCTTAGTGGTAATTGATGATTACCAACTAAATCTTTAGCATATACTAATAAAGGTACATACTCACGAGTATGATCATTACCTTTATAAGTAGGATCATTACCATGATCTGCTGTAATAATTAATAAATCATCTTCTTTTAAATTATCAAGTATTTCAGGTACTCTATTATCAAATTCTTCTAAAGCTTTTTTATAACCTTCTACATCACGTGGATGTCCATATACTGAATCAAATTCTACTAGGTTTGTAAAAATAAAACCACTATAATCCTTATTTAATTCTTCAATAGTTTTATCAACACCATCCATATTGTTTTTAGTTTTAATACTAGTTGATACTCCTACACCATTAAAGATATCACTAATTTTTCCAATAGCCACTGATGCTAAACCTTTATTAACTAGTTTTTCCATTACTGTTGTTTCAAATGGGTTTAGTGCATAATCATGACGATTACTAGTTCGTGTTATATTTCCTTTTTCACCAATAAAAGGACGAGCAATAACTCTAGCTACATTATACTTAGGATCTTTTGTTATCTCTCTTGCTACTTCACAAGCTTTATATAAATCTTCTACACTAATAACATCTTCATGAGCAGCTAATTGGAATGTTGAATCTACAGATGTATATAAAATCGGTTGACCCGTTTTTATATGCTCATCATAAAACTCATCTATTACTTGCATTCCATTTGCTTCTTTATTAGCTAATACTTGATACCCTGTTTGTTTACTAAATTCATCAAGTAATTCTTGAGGGAATCCATTATCAATATATTGTTTAAATCCATCATATAATGTAACACCCATCATTTCCCAGTGTCCTGTCATAGTATCTTTACCATTAGCTACTTCTTGCATTCTAGTATAGTTAGCTAAAGGTTTATTATATGGTTTTACTGTTTTAATATAACTAATATTACCTAATCCTAATTTAGCTAAATTAGGTAAATCTAAACCAACAGTTTGAGAAATATTACCTAAGGTATTTACTCCATCATCGCCAAAATCTAAACAATCAGGTGCTTGTCCTATTCCTACTGAATCTAAAACTATTGTAATAATACGATTATACTTTTTCAATTTTACTCCTTAGTATCATCTCCAAAAATATGGTATTTATTATAGTCATTAATTAGTTTTTCTTTACTAACATGAGTATATATTTCTGTAGTACTAATATTTTTATGTCCTAACATTTCTTGGACAATTTTTAAATTAGCTCCATTATTTAACATGTGTGTTGCTATACTATGTCTAAACTTATGCGGAGAAATGTCTTCTATTCCAACTTTAATTGCTAACTGTTTTAAGATTTTATAAAAACCTTGTCTTGATAACTTTTTACCTGAGTTATTTAAAAATAAATAATCTTCATTTTCTTTGTTTAAATAAAGACGATGATGCTCAATATAATCAATTACATACTTCATTGCCGTTTGATTAATTGGTACAATTCTTTCAACATCCCCTTTACCTATAATTCTAATTAATGATTCATTAATATTTAAATCTGTAATTTTAACATTAATTAGTTCACTAATACGCATTCCAGTAGCATAAATAAGTTCAAACATTGCTTTATTTCGATAATCAAGATGGTTATTTAATTCAATTGAATTTAAAAATAAATTAATTTCTTCTTGAGTTAAATATTTAGGTAGTTCAACTTTTTTCTTACTAAGTTTTACTTCTTGAAAGTAATTTTTACTAATTACTTCTGTTGCCAGTAAATATTTATATAAGTTATTTAAACTACTAATTTTTCTAAGAACTGTGTTATTAGAAAAATTACTTCTTAACCACATTAAATAATTATCGATTTGGTTACGATCAACCTTAATTAAATCAATATCATCATTTACTTCGATAAATTGATTAATATCTCTAAAATAAGATTCAATCGTATTTTTAGAGTAATTCTTTTCAATTAATAAATACTGATAATACTCTTCTAAATACTTATTATTTAAGTTGTTCATAATTATCAATTAAATGTTGAAATAAGTTTTGATATTTAACACATACTTCATTTAAGTATGTGTTAAACTCAACATTACTATCATAATAAGCATTATCAGAGATAGTTCTAAGTACATAGATTTTAGTGTTTAATCTATGGGCTGTATATACTATTGCCATTGACTCCATTTCCACACATAATGGATCATCAAAAGCTTCTATCTCAATACGTTTAAAACTATTTGCATCAATAAAACTATCACCTGTTAAAACTAGTCCTTGATGGTATTTAAAATTAAGTGGAGCAATCCATTTTAAAAACTCAGTATTATCTATTATTTCATATTTATTTTCTTGTGGTACTTGACCTATTTCGTAATTAAAAGCAGTAGCATCTACATCCCAGTAAGCAAGTTTATTAGCAATTACAACATCATTAATCATTACGTTTTTATTTATTCCTCCACTTGTACCAATATTAATAATAAAATCAAAATTATATTTAGTTATTGATAAAGTAGTTGTTATAGTTGCATTGGTTTTACCAATCCCTGAATTAAATATATATACTTCTAAATCTTGATGTTGATAATAATAGATATCTTGATTATTAATGTTATCAATAATAGATAATTCAAATTGATCAATGATTGGTTGAATTTCTTCAATCATTGCACTAATAATTGCTACCTTCATAATGCTCCTTTTAATAATAAAAACCTAGTTCCCTAGGTTTTTATCACTATGATAATGATTATAGTTATAACTAGGAATAATCATATTAACACCTATATTATATCATATTTTAGTAATTACCAAGAACCTACTCCACCACCAGATGAACCAAATCCACCTCCACCAGATGAACTAAACCCTGATCCTCCAAATGATGAACCTCCACTACTACTGCTAGCAACTCCAGATGATGTGCTATACACTAATGGATTTGAATCTAAATCTTTTGCATAATTACCTAAACTATAATCAAAATAATAAACACAGTTAGCATAATCATTAACTTCTTGATCATTAAATTGAGAAGTATCTAATTCTTGGTAAACTGTTCCTAACGCCCTAATAACATCTTTATTAACTTTTAGAGCAATTGCATATAATAAATATTCTCGCCATGCACTAATTGAATCAATTGATTTGTCTTTTATAAAAGTATATTCTTCTAAATAATGTTTAAACGCCATCCATTTAATAAACTCTTGTCTTCCTTTTTTAGTATATAAACTAAATAACTGAAAATAAAAGTAAATAAGATAATTAATGGTAACCAGATTAAAGGCATGAAGAACCCTAATAGATCTACTAATAAGAAGTATGCTAGGAAAAACCAAAAGACAGTCATAAAAATTATTCCAATTGATGAGAAAATGGTATTAATTGTACTTCCACTGTTAAGTTTATAGCTTCTTGGTACAATAATATAATTCTTCATTTTTTAACTGTGTTAACTAAATTAGGTATCAAACTAAAACGTTTTTCAATTTCTGTATCGATTTGCGACCATTGATTTTCTACCATCAAGTTAGCACGATTAATTTTATTATAACTACTAATAACAAAGATAACTATTAATATAATTACTGCTACAATTATTCCGATTGTTAAGTACATAAAAACCTTTTTCTATTAAAAAAGCCTACATCCGTAGGCAATCAATTGGCATCGACCTTATCTCGCACAAATGTACTACCTCAGGCGTGATCGAG
>DEQD01000031.1 GCA_002359095.1 Caryophanales bacterium UBA3375 | reverse complement strand
TTAATGGTAATGGAATGCAAGTAAGTAATGTAAATCCAACAGTTAATCAACCAAATGTAGAAAATAATAATACATTTAATCAACAAGTGCAACAAACACCACAAGTTGAAACTAATAACAACAATCAAGAACCAAAACCGTTTTAATTAAAAATAAGGATTTAGTTTAAACTAAATCCTTTTTTATTTTAAAATGGTACGGATGAAGGGAGTCGAACCCATACGCCGTGAGGCACTAGATCCTAAGTCTAGCGTGTCTGCCAATTCCACCACATCCGCATTTATCTGGCAGGGACTACAGGAATCGAACCCGTAACAACGGTTTTGGAGACCGTGATTATACCGTTTAACTAAGTCCCTATTAATTTAACAGTATTATTATAACATATATAAATTATTAATTGTTAAAATAAGCAAAAAAGCAAGAATTTATGCTAAAATATACATAGCACAATGATAAAAACATGCTTATGCCAGATATATAGTGCCTAGTGCTTAATTAAGTGGTCTATATGTTAAAAGCAGGTGTATTAACGAAAGGAATAATATGGCAATTAGTACAAAAGAATTAGTAGAATCAGGTGCACATTTTGGACATCCTAAAAGAAAATGGAATCCAAAAATGCGTGAATATATTTTTACAGAAAGAAAAGGAATTCATATCATTGATTTAAAAAAATCTTCTGAAATGTCTCAAAGATTAGAAGATTTAGTAGCTAAAGCTGCTAGTGAAGGTGATATTTTATTTGTAGGAACTAAAAAACAAGCAAGTGAATTAGTTAAACAAGTAGGGATTAAAACAAACCAACCATACGTAGATAACCGTTGGTTAGGGGGAACATTAACTAACTTAAAAACAATCAAAAAACGTGTTGATCGTTTAAAAGAGTTAGAAGCTTTATTTGAAAGTGGAGATATTAATGTTTATCCTAAAAAAGAACAAGCAGAAATGCAAAAAGAAATGGATAAATTAAATCGTTTCTTAGGTGGTATTCGTAATATGAACCGTTTACCTCGTGCAATTTTCGTTATCGATAGTGAAAACGAAAAAAATGCAATTAAAGAAGCTAGAAAATTAGGAATTAAAGTTTATGGTATGGCAGATACTAACTCAGATCCAAATGACTTTGATTACTTTATTCCAGCTAACGATGATGCGATTAAAGCAATCGAATTAGTACTTAACAAAATGGCTGATGTTATTTTAGCTACAAAAAATAAATAATAGGAGATAAAATGTCTGTTGCTCAATTAGTAAAAGATTTAAGAGAACGTACTGGTGCAGGAATGATGGATTGTAAAAAAGCACTAGAAGCGTGTGAAAACAATATCGATAAAGCAATCGATTGGTTACGTGAAAACGGGATTGCTAAAGCAGCTAAAAAGGGAGACCGTGTTGCTGCTGAAGGTTTAACTAAAATTTATGTTGAAGGAAACAAAGCAATTTTATTAGAATTAAACAGTGAAACTGACTTTGTTGCTAAAAATGAACAATTCTTAGAAATTTTAGATAAAATTGCTGTTGCAATTTTAAACTCAGGGGTTAAAACTGTTGATGAAGCATTAAACGTGAGCGTTGATGGGGAAACTATTAATGATGTAATCATTAATGCGACTGCAACAATTGGTGAAAAAATTACACTTCGTCGTTTTGAAATTTTAGAAAAAACAGATGATCAAGAATTCGTAAGTTACTCTCACATGGGAGGACGTATTGGAGTTATTGAGGTAGTTAAAGGAAGTAACAATGAAGTTGCTAATCAAGTAGCTATGCACATTGCTGCAACTAACCCTCGTTACTTAGATGAAACGCAAATTGATCCTGAAGTATTAAAACACGAAGAAGAAGTTTTAACTAAAGAAGCATTAAACGAAGGAAAACCAGCTAACATTGTTGAAAACATGGTTAAAGGTCGTATTGCTAAATTTAAAAAAGAAATTTGTTTATTAGATCAACAATTCGTAGTTAATCCAGATTTTACTGTATCACAAGTTTTAAGTGATAATGGATTAGAAATTGTTAGTTATGCTCGTTACGAAGTTGGTGAAGGTATTGAAAAAGAAGAGGTTAACTTCGCTGATGAAGTAGCTGCTCAATTAAATAATTAATTAGGTAAAAGGAATACAAAAATGTATTCCTTATTTAAAATAAATTTTAGGGAGAGTGCATGTCACGAATTTTATTAAAATTATCTGGAGAAGCTCTTGCTGGAGAAAAAGGATTTGGAATTGATCCTAAAATTGTTAAAAGTATTTCTGAGGAAATCAAACAATTAGTCGCTCACAATCACCAAGTAGCGGTAGTTATCGGTGGAGGTAACATTTGGCGTGGAGAAGAAGGGGCTAAACTAGGAATGGATCGTTCACAAGCTGATTACATGGGAATGTTAGTTACTATTATGAATAGTATAGCTATGCAAGATGGTTTAGAACAATTAGGTGTCGATTCTCGTGTACAAACAAGTTTATTAGTTAATCAAGTAGCAGAACCATATATTAGAAGAAAAGCAATCAGACACATGGAAAAAGAACGTGTGGTCTTTTTAGCAGGTGGTACTGGTATGCCTTACTTCTCAACTGATACTAATGCAATGATTAAAGCAGCAGAATTAGATTGTGATGTAGTTTTAATGGCTAAAAATGGTGTTGATGGGGTATATGATAAAGATCCTAGCACTAATAGTGATGCTACTAAATTTGATAAATTAACTTATCAACAAATTTTAGAACAACAATTAAGAGTTATGGATTTAACAGCATCAACAATGGCTCAAGAAAATGATTTAAAAGTAGTAGTATTTAATATGAATGAAAGTGGTAATATCTTTAAAGCAGGAGATGGTGAAGATATTGGGACAATAATAACTAATTAAGGAGAATTATGCAAAAACATTTAGATCAAACAAAAGAACAAATGGATAAAGTGATTGAAATTTTAAAATCTGATTTACAAAAAGTTAGAACTGGACGTGCACAAGTAAGTATGTTAGATGGAGTAGTTGTTGATGCTTATGATCAAGAAACACCAATTAACCAAGTAGCGTTAATTACAACACCAGATGCACAACAAATTTTAGTAAAACCATTTGATCCAAATTTAATGGAAGCAATTGAACATGGGATTATTAAAGCTGATTTAGGTTTAAATCCAATTAATGATGGAGAAAACATTCGTATTGCAGTACCAGGTCTAACTGAAGAAACACGTAAAGAAATTGCTAAAGAAGTAAAAGCAGTTGGAGAAAATGCAAAAATTAAAGTACGTAACGTTCGTCGTGATAACATGGATCGTGTTAAAAAAGATGATGAGTTGACTGAAGATTTAGTTAAAGGTGCTGAAAATAAAATTCAAGCATTAACTGATGAATGTAACAAACAAATCGATGAGATTGTAAAAAATAAAGAACAAGAAGTATTAACTATTTAATTATGAAAAATTTAGAACATGTAGCTATTATCTGTGATGGTAATGGGCGTTGGGCAAAAAAAAGATTAATGCCGGTTAGTTTTGGACATAACAAGGGTATGGATCGTATTGATGAAACGATTCGAACTGCTAAGGAGTTAGAGATTAAGTTTCTAACTTTTTATGCTTTTAGTACTGAAAATTGGAAAAGAGATAAAAAAGAAGTAGACCATTTACTTGGTTTAATTAAGAAATTTTATAAACTAAAACGTCAGGAATTTATTGATAATGATATTCGTTTTAACTTTATTGGTTCTCGCAAAAATGTACCACAAGATATCTTAGATATTTTTGATAAGTTTATGATCGAGACTAGTCATTGTAATAGTTTAGTAGTAAATATAGCATTTAACTACGGAAGTCATCTAGAAATAGTTGAAGCAGTTAATCAAATTATTAGTGAGGGCATCAAAGAAGTTGATGAACAAACAATTACTAGTTATTTATATACAAAAGAACAACCTCCGGTGGATTTATTGATCAGAACTAGCGGTGAACAACGCGTATCTAACTTCTTGTTGTGGCAAATAGCATATGCTGAATTTGTCTTTACTGATTGTCTGTGGCCGGATTTTAGTCGTGAAGAATTTTTAAAATGTATTGATATCTATAATGGACGTGATCGCCGTTTTGGGGGAAGATAGGAGAATTATGGTAAAACGAACAATAATCGGAGTATTATTATTAATAGTATTTATTCTATCTTTTTATTATAATTTTTTTCCTTTTTTATTAGGATTAATTTATGTGGTTGGTACTTATGAATTAATTTCATTATTTTTTAAAAATAAAAAATATGATACTTTAATATATTTAATTGTTTTCACATTAGGATTAGCTAGTTGTTTCTTATTATATAACCTTAATCCACTGATTGTATTTGTAGCTATTTTGTTAGTGGTATTTAATGATAGTTTTGCTTATTTATTGGGTAAGTTATTTGGGAAAACACATTTTTCTAAAATCTCACCAAATAAGACAATTGAAGGTATTGTCTATGGAATTATTGGTACATATGGATTATTCCTAACTATTAACTATTTTGCTAATAATCAATTTTTATCAATCTTATCAACAAACCAATTACATATTCCAGGAATTTTTGTCATTTTGGTTGTATGTATTTGTGGGATTATTGGTGATCTATATGAATCATTGATGAAAAGAAGGGTTGGAATCAAAGATACATCAAACTTATTAGGAGAGCAGGGAGGAATCATCGATCGTGTTGATTCATGGATTATTACGATGATTGTTCTAGCGTTATTGTTCTTGATTTAGGAGTAGTAATGAAGAATATATGTTTGTTAGGAGCAAGTGGTTCTATTGGAACACAAACTCTAGATGTATTATATCAACATCAAGATAAATTTAATCTAGTTGCTTTTAGTGTAGGAAGTAATATTGAAGTTGCTAATCAGATTTTAGCCAACTTTAAGCAAGTAAAATATGTTTGTGTTAGTAATCGTGAAGATATTACAAAATTAAACATTACAGATCAAGAAGTATTATCAGGAAGTGATGGTTTATTAGAGTTAGTAGTAATGAAAGAAGTTGATACTGTAGTTAATTCCTTAATTGGATTTGTTGGTTTAGAACCAACAATTAGGGCAATTAAGGCAAATAAGGATATCTGTCTTGCTAATAAGGAAACACTAGTAACTGCAGGTGATATAATAATGTCCCTAGTAAAAGAATGTGGTGTTAATTTAATTCCAATTGATTCTGAGCATAGTGCAATTATGCAAGCATTAATGGGTAATAATGTTGAAGATGTTAATCGGATTATTTTAACAGCCAGTGGTGGAAGTTTTCGAGATTTAACTTTAGAAGAATTAGAAAATGTAACATTAGAACAAACACTTAATCATCCTAATTGGAGTATGGGGATAGGTATTACAATAGATAGTGCTACAATGTTTAATAAAGCATTAGAAATAATTGAAGCTCATCATTTGTATAATATTGATTATGATAAGATTGAAGTAATGATTCATTATGAAAGTATTAATCATTCAATGGTAGAATACATTGATGGAAGTGTTATGGCTCAATTAAGTTTTCCGGATATGCGTATTCCTATTGCTTTATCACTATCTTATCCGCGCCGTATTAAATTAGATGTTAAAAAAGATATTATGCAAATGGAGAAGATGAGTTTTAAACCTGTTGATTTAGACAGATTTAAAGCAATTAAAATTGCTTATGCTGTGGGAAAAGCAGGAGATACTTATCCAACAGTTTTAAATGCTAGTAAAGAGGTAGCTAATCAATTATTTATTGATGGGATTATTAAATTTATTGATATTGAAAAAGTGGTTATTTGGGCACTTAAAAATCATCAAGTAATTAATAATCCAAGTATTGATGATATTTTAAATACCGATAAGTTAACTAGAAAACAAGTATTAGAGAAATGGAGTTAATATGCAAACATTTTTAGGTTTATTATTCTTTTTATTTACAATATGTTTAGTAATCTTTGTTCATGAATTAGGACACCTACTTACAGCTAAAATGTTTGGTGTTTATTGTCATGAATTCTCAATTGGGATGGGGAAAAAAGTAAAAACATTATTTGTAGATAAAACAGGAACTGAATATAACTTACGTTTAATCCCAATGGGTGGTTTTGTTCAAATTGCCGGTGAAGATGTTGATAAAGAGTTAGATAAAGATGTTCCTTATGATCAAAAACTTGATCATAAACCAGCGTGGCAAAGAATTATCATTCTTTTTGCTGGTACATTTAATAACATGTTATTATGTTTTATCATTATTATGTTTATGAGTGTAACTAATATGTTTCCGGAAGGCGGAATGTTTATAACTGATAACCAAGGTGTTTTTGAAGGGATTGTTGCTGGATTTAAAAACTTTGGAATCATGTTTAATCAAATGATTGATGCTATTGCTTCTATTTTTACCCAAGGATTAAATAATGTAAGTGGACTTATTGGAGTTGCTGATGTATCTGTTAGTGTATCACAATCAGGACTAGCTAGTCAATTGTTCTTTATTGCTATGATTAGTATTAATATTGGGATGGCAAATCAATTGCCAATCCCAATGTTAGATGGTGGTAGAATTTTATTAGTATTATATGAAGTTATTTTTAGAAAACCTATTAGTAAAAAAGCGGAAAATATCTTAATGTATGGATCGCTAATTTTATTAATTTATATTTTTATTCATACAGGAATAGTAGATTTAGGAAGGATTTTTAGTCGTTAATATGAGTAAAGTAGTTATTAATTTTAATTCTAAATATACTAATAAAGAACAAATTATTAATTGTTATTATCCATCAACTAATGTCGATAAAGTATTAATCCTACTTCATGGTTTAGGAGGAAATCAAGATACAATTGGTAAGTTTGTAGATTTAGAAGCCTATGCTTCTAAATACAACACACTAATAGTTACTCCTAATGGTGATAGAAGTTTTTATACTTGGCTTAATACTGGAGAAGATTATTCTAAGTATTTACAAGAAGAAGTAATTGATATGGTAGATAACTTACTTACCACAGATATTAACGACTTACCAATTTATATTGGTGGTATTAGTATGGGTGGTTATGGTGCTCTCCAACAAGTAGTACTATATCCTGATTTTTATCAAGGATTAATCTCAATTAGTGGTAGTGTTGATATTATGGCACGAGATGAATTTAAACGAACTAATCAAGATACCAAAGAAGAGTGGATTAGGATGTTTGGGGATAAAATAGATCCAAAACATGATTTGTTTAGCTACAAGCTACCAAATATCAAATATTATCTTGCTTGTGGAGAAGATGATTATCTAATGTTTGTATCAAAACGATTAGCAAAAAACTTAGAAGATAATAAACTAGATTATCGATTTGATATTGATAAAGGAGAACATAATAAAGAGTTCTTCTATCCGTATTTAGAAAAAGCTATTGATTATATGTTAGGATAATTATGAAAGATATAAGGGATACGATTATAAACAAATTTAGTAAAAAAATAAAATGGTTTATTATTATTGGTTTGTTTTGTGCTTTATTTAACGTCATTGTTGTTACGGGTTTGTACTTTTATATGCCAAATGGAGAGTTTCGATTTCTATTAACAAGTTTAGTATTTAAAGATCCAGAAATGTTTTTTTATATTTTTCCATTATCAATTTTCATTTTAATATTCACATTTTTTTTGGATATTATTATTTTGCAATTGTTAGTGGTTTCAGCATTTTTTTCTATTTTTTTAACACCAGTAGCAATTTCTGGTTTTGTTTTAATCTTTGATAAAATTGCACTATATATAGTTAGAAAAGTTTGGAAAAGACAAAAAGTAGTTATACTAAATACTAATACATATGCTAAAAATAAATGTAATATATTATTAGTTACTTTTATTACAGTGATCGGCTTTATATTATTAACAAATATAGTAATTTATCACTTAATTGATCTTTATATTCCAAGTATAAAACTATATATGCCAGTCATTGATTTGAATATGTTTTTTACAATTATAGTACAAACTATATTATGTATTTATACATTAAAAATAAAAAGAGATTATAATAAACAGTCAAAAAAAGAAGTAATAAATTACTTTAGGAGATACTAATGAAGTATAATGTTAAGTTATTGTTAATTACAGTAGGTATTTTACTAGTAGCTGTAGTTACTGATGTAGGTTGTGTATGGAGAAATACACTAGGAGTACCATGCCCTGGATGTGGGCTTACTAGAGCTTGGCTTGCTTTCTTTGAAGGAAACCTACACCAAGCTTTTGAGTTTCATCCTTTGTTTTGGACAATACCAATAGTTGGATTAATGATTTTATTTGAAGATAAGATTAATAAACGAGTATTTATGGTATTTACAATAGTATTTATACTAGTTTTTTTTGGAACGTATTTTTATCGTCTTCACTATAATTTAATTCCTTAAAAGTCGTAATTAAATTATGGTAAAATATTAATAGAAAATGATTATTTAAAAGGAGTATTATGTATATCTTATTAGGTAGTGGAGGAATGTTAGGTAGTGATGTAAAAGCTGAATTAGAAGCTCAAAACATTAACTATAAAGCTTATGATTATCCAGAAGTAGATGTAACTAATATTGATACATTACGTGATGTAATTACTAGTGATGTTGATGTTGTTATTAACTGTACAGCATATACTGCTGTAGATCAAGCAGAAAGTGATGTAGAACGTTGTCGTGGGATTAATGCAATTGGTCCAAAAAACATTGCTACTTTATGTAAAGAAGCTGATGCTAAATTAGTCCACATTTCAACTGACTTTGTTTTTGATGGAGATAAAGAGGGTTGTTATTATGAAGATGATAAACCAAATCCAATTTCAGTATATGGTGTTACTAAACAAGAAGGTGATGAGTTTGTTCAAGAAATTATGGATAAATACTTTATCTTAAGAACAGCTTACTTATTTGGGATTAATGGTAATAACTTTATTGAAACAATGATTAGATTAAGTGATAAAGAATTACTTACAGTAATTAATGATCAAAAAGGAAGTCCAACACACTCTAAAGATTTAGCTAAAGCAATTATTGCTGTTAGTAAAACAGATGATTATGGTATTTATCATGCAACTAGTGAAGGTGAAGCTACTTGGTATGAGTTTGCTAAATATGTATTTGAACATATGAATTTAGATGTAAACTTACAACCTTGTAGTACAGAAGAATATCCAACGCCAGCTAAACGTCCACACAATTCAGTGTTAGAAAATACTCATTTTAAAGAAAATGGAGTATTTACTTTCCCTGATTGGCACGTAGCTGTTGATGAGTATTTAGAGTTAAGAAATGAAAAATAAAAGTATTTATTTAATATTATTATACAATCAAAAGATAAAAACAACAAATGCTTATAAGTCATTAAAAGAAGAGGAAATTATTGTATTTGACAATAGTGATAATGTCAAATACAATAATTATAATTCTAAGTATTGTCGTGAAAATAATATAGTTTATTTAACTAATAACTATAATGTTGGTAATGCTAAAGCTTATAATCAAGCATTTAATTATATTAATAAACATTGTCAGTATGATTATGTTATCTTAGCTGATAGTGATACTATTTTTAGTGATGAATATAAAAGTATTGTTAGTAATTTAGATAAAACAAATAAATTTTATTTACCACTAATTAGAAGTAGCTATTTAGATGAAGTTGTATTTCCTATCCAAAAAACTAAAGATAGAGTTGTGGTAGGTAATAACAAGATTGATAATATAACTAAATTAGAAACAATTAATTCGGGTTTAGTTTTATCTAAAGTTATAGTTTCTAATAATAAGTATGATGAAAAATTCTTTGTATATTGTTGTGATTTTGAATTTGTTAATCGGATTAAAGATAAATATGATTATGAAATTTTAGATGTAGAAATTAATCAAGAGTTCTTTGATCATAGTAATAAATTTAGTAACAATACCATTAAACAAATGGCAATTAGATTAAGTGATGAAAAGAAATACTTATCAAAAAAAGACTATTTAAAATTTAGAAATAATTTTATTTGGTCTAAATTCTTAACTTTTAAAAAATTTAGAATATTAACTTTATTTTTTAGAAGGTTTTAATGGAAATTAAATTTTTAGGTAATACTAATAATATTTTAGATGATAAGTCAAAATATCACTTAATTGAAGCAATTCCTACATATATTACTAATCAAAGTTCTAAAATTAAACCAATAAGTATTGATGTAGGAATTGACCATTTATTTGAATTAAAAGTAAATGTTAAAGGTAAATATTATCGACTAGCATATTTTTATTATCAAGAAGAAATAGTTTGTTTCTTTATTTCTAAACAATTAATTAAACATGAATTTGAAAAGGAATTAAAACGCTATATTAATAAATATAGTTAAAGTTATGAAAATAGGTACAGTTTATCAAGATGTAGAAATAATTGATTATACACATGAAGGATTAGGGGTAGCAAAAGTAAATGACTTTGTTACTTTTATTCCTTTTGTAAACAAAGGGAATAAATATAAAATTAAAATAACTAAGGTTAAAAAGAAATTTGCATACGCAATAGCACTTAATGGAAGTATTAACAACAATGGTTGTAAATACTTCCCTAAGTGCGGTGGATGTCAAATTAGACATCTAGATATTGATAAACAACTAGAGTTTAAACAAGAAGTAGTTAATAATATTTTAAATAAAAATAAAATTAAAACAAAAGTATTACCAATAATTGGTAGTGATAGTGATAACTATTATCGCAACAAAGTTATTATGCCAGTTAAATGGCAAGATAATAAAATAACTAAAGGATACTATAAATCGCAATCGCATGATTTGGTTAGTATTGATAGTTGTAAATTGGTAAGTGATGAAGTTAATGATATTACTAATTATATTATTGAATTACTTAATGAGTTTGGTGAAACTGCTTATGATGAAGATAAGAAAAAAGGTAATGTAAGATATATATGTATTCGTCAAGGATATCATACTAACCAAATCATGGTTTGTTTAGTTTGTTATTATCCAAGGATTAAAGAACAAAAAGAATTTAGTAAGCATTTAGTTAAAAAGTTTAAGAATATTAAATCAATTGTAATTAATCAAAATAATCGTCATAATAATGCAGTATTAGGATTTAAAAATATTAATTTATATAATTGTAATTTTATCGAAGATAAGATAGGAGATCTAGTATATCGAATTGAGCCTAATACTTTCTTTCAAGTTAATACCAATCAAGCTAAAAAGTTATATGATGTAGTTATAGATTTTTTAAATCCTAATAAAGAAGATATAGTGCTTGATGCATATTGTGGTGTAGGTACAATTGGTCTATATTTTGCAAAGCAAGTTAAACGATTAGTTGGTAGTGAGATTAATGCTAAGAGTGTTAAGATGGCAGAAATTAATGCTAAGATTAATAATATTGATAATGCTGAGTTTATTTGTGTAGATATGCAAAAAGATAAAAGTATTAATTATAATGAATTTAATAAAATCGTAGTTGATCCACCACGAAGTGGATTATCAACAGATTTTATTAATATCCTAAATAAAAATAACTTTGAAACAATTGTTTATGTTAGTTGTAATCCAGCAACAATGGCACGTGATTTAAAACACTTAGAAAATAGTTATCAAGTTAAAAAAATACAACCAGTTGATATGTTTAGCCACACTTATCATGTTGAAAATGTTGTTTTGTTAGAAAGAAAATAACAGATAAAAAATGGTATAATATATTAAAGGTAGGGAATATATGGCAACTAAGAGAGAAACTAAAAAAAGAAGAACAAGTAAAAAGAAAAATAGTAATCAAAATTTCTTTCAAAGACATTGGAAAAACTTCAAAAAGTATCCGTTATGGAAAAAGATACTTGAAGTATTTTTGTTAATGTTATTAACATTCTCGTTACTTGGAGGAATAATAATTGGGTGTTTAGCATATAAATACCAAAAAGATTTAACAGAAATTAATCCTAATACATTCTATACGGCAAAAGCGTCAACTAACGTATATGATCGTAATGATAATTATATAGGAGCATTATCGTTAAATCGAATTAGATGGACGGATTTAAAAGACGAAAATGGTAATTCATTAGTATCACAACAATACTTAGATGGATTAATAGCAACAGAGGATGCTAATTTTTATTCTCATGGTGGGGTAGATTATTTAGGAATGGCAAAAGCGGCTGTTTCTACAATTTTATCAGACAATGATCGTGGTGGATCTACTATTACGATGCAACTTGCTAAAAACGTTTATATGCAAGATTGGGTTACTCCTAATGAAGAAGGATATGATCGTCGTAGTCAAGATAAAATAGGGTATAAAATTACGCAAATGTTATATGCTCACGGAATTGAACGTAAATTTAGTAAAGAACAAATCTTAGAAAACTATGTTAATGTTGTTGGGTTTGGTAATGCAGGATATGGAATAGTTAATGCTTCTAACTACTTTTATGGGAAAGCTCCAAATGAATTAACGTTAGCTGAATCAGCAACATTAGCTGGGATGTCACAATTACCAGGTCAATATAATCCATATACTAACCCTGAAGGTACTACAGAAAGAAGAAATGCAGTTCTTGGACGTATGTTAAAAGAAAAATATATAACGCAAGAAGAATATGATGCTGCTATAAATGAACCAATTGATGCAACATTAGTTTCTAATGAAACTAGACCGGTAAGTAATGAAGAGAAATACCAAGGTTATTTAGATGTTGTATATCAAGAGTTTTTAAAAATAGTAGACCCTAATGGGGATAATAACTTTGATGTTAACTTAGCAGGGATGGATATCTATATAAATATGGATGCAGATATCCAAATAGGATTATATGATATTATTAATTCAGATGATCCTAGTTTATATGAAGATGAATTAATCCAAACTGGTGCAGTTATTATGGATTCGCAAACAGGAGAAGTGCTAGCAATTGGTAATGGACGTAATGGTCATGGTGGATACTTTGGTACCAACTTTGCATACAACTATCTACGTCAACCGGGAAGTACTTCTAAACCAATTGTTGATGCCGGACCAGCAATTGAATATTTAAATTGGTCAACAGCACATCCAGTTGATGATAAAGCAGTAAGCTATGATGGTGGACCTGATGTTGGTAATGCTGATGGAAAATTCTTAGGATGGATGACATTACAAGAATCATTAGCTAAATCTAGAAACACTACAGCATTACAAACATTTAAAGAAGTTAGTAATGAAGTAGGTATTGATAAAATTTATGACTTTGTTACTGGTTTAGGTTTTGATCAAATCAAAAAAGAAGATTTTAACCAAGCATACTCAATTGGTGGATGGCAATATGGTACTACTCCATATCAATTAGCAGGAGCTTATGGAGCATTTGGTAATGGTGGAGTGTATAATACACCACATACAATTGATCATATTCAAGTTAATCCGGAAAGTCAATACTTTGAAAAATTCGGAGCTGAAATAAAACCAGAAATTAGATCTGAGCGTGTGATGAAAGAATCTACTGCCTTTATGGTAAGTGAGATGCTATTATCTACTCATAACGAAGCAAGTGGATATGCTCCAATTGTAGAAAGTATGCCTACTTTATCTGTTAAAACTGGTACTAGTGACTGGGGAGAAGCTGGTACACAATATGGAATTCCATCTGGAGCTCAACGTGATAAATGGGTAGCTGGATTTAACGCTAATATTACCATGGTTACATGGAATGGATATGAAAATAAAGATGAACAAACAGGTCACTTTATTGCTTATAATAGTGTTTATGATAAAAACAACTATAAAGCAATTGGTAACATGGTTGCTAGAACTGCTGATGATAAATATGTTAGTGGTGGGAGATTAACTCAGCCTGAAAATGTTGAAGCTAAATCTGCTCACGTTGTTAATGGTGAAATTGTAGCTGGAGGAAAAACACATTACTTTATCAAAGATAGTAATGACCTTAGTGTAGAAGAAGAAAATCCTGAAACAGTTACTGATTTAAATATTAGTCCAGATACTTCAGCTAATGCAGCTAATATGAGTTGGAAATATCCAAAAGATAATCACGATGGTGTAACATTTATTATCCAAGCTGATGGTAAAGAAATAGGTAGAACTACTGAAACTTCATTTAGTATTTCATATAAAGATTTATCTTCTAAAGTAGGATGTAAGGATAAATATACAATTAATGTTATTTCTGCTAAACTAATAGAAGGTAAGGAAGTTCAATCATCTGCTAGTGAAGGTAAGGTGTTAAACTTTGGTAATACTAACTGGTGTGTACCAGTACAAAGTTCACCACCTAATAACAACAATAGCAATAATAACCAACAGGAAGAAGAAGACGATGATAAAGAAACACAAACCAGAAATGTTGCTGATATCTTAAGACGGTATCGGTATTAAAATAAAAGTCTCTACATAAGTAGAGACTTTATTAATTTTTAGGAACCGGATCATAATAATCATGTTTTGAAAATGGATGACAACGTAATATCCTTTTAATTCCTAAATAACTTCCTTTTATTAATCCAAAGCGTTGTAGTGCTTGGATAAAATAAGTAGAACATGTAGGTGTATAACGACAACAACTAGGAAATAATGGAGAAATAAACTTTTGATAAAATCTTATTAGTAAAATTGGAATAAAAGTTGTTATTTTTTTAAAGTATTTCCACATAATTATCATTAAATGTACCTAGTAGTCGTTGTACTTTATAAATGTTAACAAATGCATTAGGATCAGCATCCTTAACACAAGCAACAATATTTTCTAATTCAGGTTTAGATACTGTAATCATAATTACATTATTTGCTTTTTTTGAATATCCACCTGTTGAATCAAGAACTGTAACTCCTCTAAGGAAGTTTGAAGTAATATGACTTACTACATCATCTTTATGATCAGTTACAATAAATAATGTCATTTTTTGATTGTAATTATGAATATGATCAATTAAAATTCCACCAATATATATTGATATTAGCATATAAATACCAATTTCTAAATTTTGTGTTAGTATAATTGCAATAATAATTACAATTGAATTAATTAAAATATTAACAATCCCAAAACTTTTACCTTTAATAATAGAGATATAAGTAGCGATAATATCAGCCCCTCCAGTACTTCCTCCACGACTTAAAGCAAGTCCTGTACCAATCCCCATAATAATTGAACCAGTAACTACAGCAAGTAGTTTGTCTTCAATTAACGGGGTATTGGTATGTATAAAAACTTCAGCTATAGAAATTGATATAACTGAAAAAATAGTTCTAAGTAAGAATTTTTTTCCTACTTTAAAAAATCCAAAGATAATTAAGGGAATATTAATTATCCAAAAAAACAAGTTAACATAATTTGTATCACCAAAAAAGATAGTTGATAATTCTTGAGAAAAACCAAATAATCCAGTAGAATATACATCAGCTGGTTTTAAAAATAAATTAACTCCTGTTACTAAAAAAATTCCACCAATACAAATTAAGACTAAATTAATTAATTCATTAATAATTTTTTTATTCATATTTATCCACCTTTTATACTTAATTTTATCAAAAACATTACAATTAGACAATATTAAAATGATAAAATGTTATGAATAAAAATTGATGATAAATTATGGAATGTATTAAATATCACGAAGAATATGCCTATAATGATGGAAAATGAATATTTGTCTAATGTGTGGATATGAATGTATGGATAACCAATAAGAAGAAAGTAATGTAGTAAAAGTTGCTAATGGTAATATCTTACAAGATGGAGATACAGTAATTGTTATTAAAGATTTAAAAGTAAAAGGTGCTAGCCAAACATTAAAACAAGGAACTAAAGTAAAAAATATCCGTTTAGTTGAAGGTGATTATGATATTGATTGTAAAATTGATGGTTTTGGAGCAATGCAGTTAAAATCAGAATTTGTTAAAAAGGGATAATATCCCTTTTTATAAATTTTTAGTCCAAAACCATTGAATTTATAAATGTCTTGTGGTATAATAAATATGAGAGTGTGTTTTAACACACCCGAGATAATGTAAGAAAATGATGAGAGGAGGGTTCATGCCTACTATAAATCAGTTAATCCGTAAAGGTAGAAAAAACAAAGTTAGAAAATCTGATTCACCAGCATTAGGACTTAGTTATAATTCTTTAAAAAAAGAATACAATAACTATAGCGCTCCGCAAAAACGTGGTGTTTGTACACGTGTTGGGACTATGACTCCACGTAAACCAAACTCAGCGTTACGTAAATATGCCCGTGTAAGATTATCTAATGGTTTAGAAGTTACTGCTTACATTCCTGGTATTGGTCACAACTTACAAGAACACTCAGTAGTGTTACTTCGTGGTGGACGTACTAAAGATTTAGGGGGGGTTCGTTATAAAATCATCCGTGGTACTTTAGATACAGCAGGAGTAGTAGACCGTAAACAAGCACGTTCTCGTTATGGTGCTAAAAGACCTAAATAATAATTTAAGAAAGGAGAAATATGCCTCGTAAAGGAAAAGTTGCTAAAAGAGAAATTCTTGCAGATCCAATTTACAATTCAAAAGTTGTTTCTAAATTAATCAACAAATTAATGGTTGATGGTAAAAAACAAACAAGTGAACGTATTTTATATAAAGCTTTTGAAATCGTTGGACAAGAAACTGGTGAAAATCCATTAGATGTTTTCCAAAGAGCAATGGATAACATTATGCCTTCTTTAGAAGTTAAAGGGCAACGTATTGGGGGAACTAACTACCAAATTCCAATGGAAGTTAGTCCAGTAAGAAAAGAAACGTTAGGACTTAGATGGTTAGTAAACTACGCTCGTCTTCGTCACGAGAAATCTATGGAATTACGTTTAGCTAAAGAAATTATGGATGCAGCAAACGGACATGGTGCTGCTGTTAAGAAAAAAGAAGATACTCACCGTATGGCTGAAGCAAATAAAGCATTTGCTCACTACCGTCGTTAGTATCTAGGAAGGAAAAAAATGGCTAGAGAGTATAGTTTAGAAAAGACTCGTAATATCGGAATCATGGCTCACATTGATGCGGGTAAAACTACTTGTACTGAACGTATTTTATACTATACAGGTAAAACTCATAAAATTGGGGAAACGCATGATGGTGCTTCACAAATGGACTGGATGGAGCAAGAGCAAGAACGTGGTATTACAATTACTTCAGCTGCAACAACAGCTGCTTGGAATGGTAATCGAATTAATATAATCGATACTCCAGGACACGTTGACTTCACAATTGAGGTAGAACGTTCATTACGTGTACTAGATGGTGCTGTTGCTGTACTTGATGCTCAAAGTGGGGTAGAACCTCAAACTGAAACAGTTTGGCGTCAAGCAACAACATATAAAGTTCCACGTATTGTGTTTGCTAACAAGATGGATAAAACGGGTGCGGACTTTAAATATTCATTACAAACAATGCATGATCGTTTAGCTGCAGATGCTCACCCAATTCAGTTACCAATTGGTAGTGAATCTGACTTTAGCGGGATTGTTGACTTAGTAAAAATGAAAGCATTTATTTACCAAGATGAGTTAGGAGAAAAAATTGATGAAGTTGAAATTCCAGCAGATATGGTAGATGAAGCAAAACAATATCGTGAAGAATTAATCGAAGCTGCAGTAGCATATGATGAAGAATCAATGGAAAAATATTTTGAAGGTTATGAATTTAGTGAAGATGAATTAAAAGCTATTATTCGTAAAGCGACAATTACTGGGGACTTCTTCCCAATGTTATGTGGTTCAGCATTCAAAAACAAAGGTATCCAATTATTACTTGATGCAGTAGTTGATTACTTACCTTCTCCACTTGATGTGCCTGCAATTATGGGGGTATTACCAAATGGTGAAGAAGAAGCTCGTCCAAGTAGTGATAGCGAACCATTTAGTGCCTTAGCATTTAAAATTATGACTGACCCATATGTTGGTAAGTTAAGTTTCGTACGTGTATACTCGGGTACTTTATCATCAGGAAGTTATGTATTAAATGCAACTAAAGATGAAAAAGAACGTGTTGGTCGTCTTATGCAAATGCATGCTAATGACCGTAAAGAAATTGATATGGTATACTCAGGAGATATTGCTGCTATTGTGGGGTTAAAAAATACTACAACAGGAGATACGCTATGTGATGAAAAATCACCAATTATTCTTGAAAGTATTCACTTCCCAGAACCAGTTATTAGTGTAGCAATTGAACCAAAAACTAAAGCAGACCAAGATAAAATGGGTATTGCTTTAGCAAAACTTGCTGAAGAAGATCCAAGTTTTAGAACTTATACAGATCATGAAACAGGACAAACAATTATCTCAGGGATGGGTGAGTTACACCTAGACATTATTGTTGACCGTCTTAAACGAGAATTCAAAGTAGAAGCAAATGTTGGTGCTCCACAAGTAAGTTACCGTGAAACTTTCCGTTCAACTGGAGAAGCTGAAGGTAAATATATTAAACAATCAGGTGGACGCGGACAATATGGTCACGTTTGGATTGAATTCTCTCCACTTGAACCTGGAGAAGGATTTGAATTTGAAAACGCAATCGTTGGGGGAGTTATTCCTCGTGAATACATTGGTGCAGTAGAAGCTGGACTTGAAGATGCAATGCAAACAGGGGCTTTAGCTGGATACCCATTAATCGATGTTAAAGCTAAATTATACGATGGTTCTTACCACGATGTAGATAGTAACGAACAAGCATATCGTATCGCTGCTAGTATGGCAATGAAAGAAGCTTACAAAAACTGTAACCCAGTATTATTAGAACCAATGATGAAAGTAGATGTAGTTACTCCTGAAGAATACATGGGAGATGTAATGGGAGACTTATCTTCTCGTCGTGGACAAATTCAAGGTCAAGAAACTCGTGGTAATGCATTATTAATTACTGCATTTGTACCACTTAGTGAAATGTTTGGTTATGCAACAGACTTACGTACATTTACACAAGGTCGTGCAACATATTCAATGGGTATGGATCACTATGCTGAATGTCCAGCAAACATTGCCCAAGAAATTATTGATAACAAATAGTTACAATAATAGACAAATTATTAAAAATATAGTATAATATTAAAGAACAAATAAATAGGGAGGCTGTAATGGCAAAAGAAAAATTTGATCGTTCAAAAGAACACGTTAATATAGGAACAATTGGTCACGTAGACCACGGTAAAACTACATTAACAGCAGCTATTACTAACGTATTAGCTAAAAAAGGTGGTGCTGCTGCAAAAGCATACGATGAAATCGATGGTGCACCAGAAGAAAGAGAACGTGGGATAACTATTTCTACTGCTCACGTTGAATATGAAACAGATAAAAGACACTACGCTCACGTAGACTGTCCAGGTCACGCGGATTATGTTAAAAACATGATTACCGGAGCTGCACAAATGGATGGAGCTATCTTAGTAGTTGCTGCTACAGATGGACCAATGCCACAAACTCGTGAACACATCTTATTATCACGTCAAGTAGGGGTACCTCGTATTGTCGTATTCTTAAACAAATGTGATATGATGGATGACGAAGAAATGTTAGAATTAGTAGAAATGGAAGTTCGTGAATTATTAGACGCTTACGATTTCCCAGGAGAAGAAACTCCAATCATTCGTGGATCTGCTCTTAAAGCATTAGAAGGAGATGCACAATGGGAAGAAAAAATCTTAGATTTAATGGCTGCTTGTGATGAATACATTCAAGCTCCACCAAGAGATAGTGAAAAACCATTCATGATGCCAGTAGAAGATGTAATGAGTATTACAGGACGTGGTACTGTTGCAACTGGACGTGTTGAACGTGGACACTTAGACTTAAACGATGAAGTAGAAATCGTTGGTATTAAACCAGAAACAACTTCAACAGTAGTTACTGGTATGGAAATGTTTAGAAAACAATTAGATTACGCTGAAGCTGGAGATAACGTAGGATTATTATTACGTGGTGTTGAGCGTGATGGAGTTGAACGTGGTCAAGTATTAGCTAAACCAGGAAGTATTACACCTCATACTAAATTTGAAGCCGAAGTATATGCTTTAAGTAAAGATGAAGGTGGACGTCACACTCCATTCTTTAATAACTACCGTCCTCAATTCTTCTTTAGAACTTCTGATATTACAGGAAGCGTACAATTACCTCAAGGTGTAGAAATGGTTATGCCTGGAGATAACACTCAATTTACAGTAGAATTAATTCACCCAGTAGCAATTGAGCAAGGTTCTAAATTCTCAATTCGTGAAGGTGGACGTACAGTAGGTGCGGGAACAGTTTCTAAAGTAATCGAATAATTATAAAAAAAGAGCGAAAGCTCTTTTTTTTGCTATAATATAGATATGAAAAAGATAAATAAAATACTTAATAATAACTATATATTTTATGCAATAATAGCAATTTTAATTGCTCTTAGTATCTATACAATTATGCCTCTGCCAAATATGATTAGTGAATATAGTGGTTTGATTGAATTAGATGAGAAAAAACTTAAGGAAAAACAAGAATTAGAATCGCAATTATCAGTAGTAAATGAAGAAGAATTACGCCTAGATATTGCTCGTTCTAAATATAAGATTTCTGATGAAGGAGAAATTTTATTTGTTTTTCCACAAGAAGAAGATAAAACAGATGAATCTCAAGATTAATTTAGATACAACTAAAGAGTATTTATTAGCCCTAAGTGGTGGTGTTGATAGTGTTAGTATGTATTATAACTTATTAAAACAAGGTTTTAAGTTTAAAGTAGTACATATCAATCATCATACCCGAGGTAGTGAAAATAGTTGCGAACAACTGCTTGTAGAAAAAATGTGCAAACAGGATAAGATTAACTGTTTTGTTGCACATTTTTTTGAACAAAATGGCGATAATTTTCACAACCAAGCTCGTGAATTTAGGCTAAGTATCTATCAAAAAATAGTTAAGTATTATAATTTATCTGGAGTAATAATAGCACATCATCTAGATGATCAAGTTGAAAATATATTAATGTATAAAAATAGCATTATGCCTCGTCTTTTAAAAAAAGAAAGTAAATACCAAGGACTAATTATTTATCGTCCATGGCTTAATATACTTAAGCTAGAGATTAGAAAGTATGCTAAAAAAAATGATATAATATACTATGAAGATTCTAGTAATGAATCAGATAAATACTTACGTAATTTTGTTCGTCATCACCATCTTTTAGATGAAGATGAGAAAAGAAAATTAGTAAGTAAAAATCTAGAAAAAGTCAAATTAGGATTAAATTATCAAATGCTTGATTTAAATAAAAATAATTACCTAGAAGTTAGTGATAAGCCTTTATTTTTGTATAATCAAATTAAAAAAATTACAAATCAAAGTGTTAGTTATAACCAAGTAAATGATTTAATTAAGTTAATTGATTTTTGTGGGTATAAAGAATATAGATTAGGTAATGATTTTTATTTTATCCAAAGTTATGATAATTTATCGATTTGTAAAAAGACGATAAAACTTATTAACCAAGATAAAGTTAAAACCAAAGTTGGGATTAATGAATTTAATGGGATTAAATTTAATACTAATATAAATGGTTTTATTAGAACTAAATTAGATGGAGATAAAATAAAATACTCTTGGGGAAGTAAAAAAGTAAGTAGAGTTATGATTGATTTAAAAATACCAAAAGAAAAACGATCTATTTGGCCAATAATAGTAAATGAATACGATGAGGTTATAGCAGTAATTAAACCAAGTGAGGTTATCAAGGAGTAATGATGAGTAAGGAAGAGCGTTATCTAAAAGAAATATTATTAACACATGAAGAAATATTAGAAATTAGTGAAAGAATGGGTAAAGAAATAACAAAAGAATACAGTTATTTAGATCAAGAACCAATATTATTAATTGGTCTTTTAAAAGGGTGTCATCCTTTTATGAGTGATTTATTAAAACATATTGATTTATTATTAGAAGTAGATTATATGGATGTATCTTCTTTCTTTGGACAAATTAAGTCTAATGGAGAAGTTAAGATTATTAAAGATTTATCTACAGATGTAGAAGGTAGAACAGTATTAATTATTGAAGATATAGTAGATAGTGGTCGTACAATTAAAAAAGTTATTGATTTACTTAAATTTAGAGGAGCTAAGAGTGTTGAAGTTGCTAGTTTAGTTGATAAGCCTAGTGGTCGTACTGTAGATTTAGTTCCTAAGTTTATCGGTAAAGAACTCCCAGATGCATTCTTACTTGGTTATGGATTAGATTATCAAGAAATGTATCGTGATTTACGTTGTATTGGTGTACCAAAAGATGAATTAATTAGAAAGGAAGAAAATGAATAATAAGAAAAAAGGTCCTAATATATTTAGAATAGTTCTTATTGTATCTGGTTTATTATTAATCGGGCAATTCTTTTTAGCATCTGCTAATGGACCTAAAACTGTTAGTGTTGATGAATTAACTACGTTAATTAAAGATAAAGAGATAGCTAATGTAAATATTACTCCTAATAGTGGTATTTATGTTATTACTGCTAATAAAGTAACAAAAGAACAAGCTCAAGCAATTAAAGATAAAGAAGAAAAAACTAAACAAGAAGAAGAACAATTAGAAGCTTATAATGAGTTAGTATTAAACACACAAACTGCACAGTTAGCAGGGATGACTTTAGAACAACAAACTAAGTATCTAGAAGAACAAAATCCTAATAAAAAAGAAGTAAGTGAAAATTCAATAGGTTTTTTTAATAACTTATATACTTCATTACAAGGTGTTAATGGTTCTAGTAATGCACCAACCCCAATTAAAACTATTATTGTAAGTCAAGAATTCCAAATTAAAGAAATTATTGATTTATTAAACCAAGAAGGTACAACTTATAATATTATTCCGTATAAAGCACCATTTGATTGGGGAATGATTTTACAAATTGGAATGTTTGTATTAGTCGGATTCTTCCTATTTAATTTAATGAAAGGTAAAGCACCAGGAGTAGAAAATAAAGACTTTTTAGCTAAAGTACCTGATATTAGATTTAAAGATGTAATTGGATATGAAGAAGAAAAACAAGAATTAACAGAATTAGTAGACTTCTTAAAACGTCCGGATAAATATCGTAAAATGGGAGCTAAATTACCACGAGGAGTATTATTAGAAGGTCCTCCAGGTACTGGTAAAACTTTAATGGCTAAAGCTGTTGCTGGTGAGAGTGGGGTTCCATTTTATGCGGTAAGTGGATCTGACTTTGAAGAAATGTATGTAGGTCTTGGTGCTAGTCGTATTCGTAAATTATTTAAAGAAGCTAAAAAGAATGCACCAGCTATTATCTTTATTGATGAGATTGATGCAATCGGTAATCGTGATAATGGAAAAGGAAATAATCCTGCTCAGAACCAAACTATTAATTCATTATTAGTAGAAATGGATGGTTTTGAATCAAACCAAGATATTATTGTAATGGCGGCAACTAATAAAAAAAGTAATTTAGATGATGCCTTACTTCGTCCAGGTCGTTTTGATCGTCAAATCTTAGTTGATTTACCACCTGTTAAAACAAGAAAAGATATTTTAGAATATCACTTAAGAAAAAAACAATTATCGTCTCATATTGATATTGATTCACTTGCTCGTAGTACGACAGGTATGAGTGGGGCACAACTTGCTGCAGTAGCTAATGAGGCAGCTATTTTAGCAGTACGAGAAAATAAAAAAGAAATTAATCAAGAAATGTTACAAGAATCAATTGACCGTGTGTTAATGGGTCCTGCTAAAATTACAAATAAATATACATCTCGTGATAAAGAAATTGTAAGTTATCATGAAAGTGGACACTGTATTGTTGGTTTAGAACTTGAAGGGGCAATGGAAGTTCAAAAAATTACTATCATTCCTCGTCGTGATGCTGGTGGATATGTAAGTTATATTCCAAGTGAAGAGGAAGAAAGATTTACTACTAAACGTCAATTACTAGATCGTTTAGCTTCGCTTTTAGCTGGTCGTTGTAGTGAAGAAATATTTATTGGTAAAGATGACATTACAATAGGAGCATTTAACGACTTTGAACAAGCAACTAACATTGCTCGTGCGATGGTTACTAAATACGGAATGAGTGATTTAGGTACTTATCAATTTGAAGCAAATGGTGCTGAAAACTTATATGCTAATAAACAATATTCTGAACAAACGGCATTTAGAATTGATGAAGAAATTACCCGTATTTTATCTGAAGCAAAACAACGAGCTCAAGAAATCTTAATTCGTCGTCGTGAAGATGTTATCTTACTTGCTAAAACTATTCGTGAACGAGAAGTTCTTGATAAAGAACAAATTGATTACTTAATGGCTAATCGTTGTTTACCGCAAGATATGGATAGTGTGTATAAAGCTAGTGAGCTTGGTGTTAATAACCAAGATGAAAATAATACTGATAATATTAACAATAAAACTAACGAAGCAAATGTAGAAGTTAAAGATAATACACCACAAGAAGAAAGTAAACCAACTCATCGTTGGCCTAAATCAATGGATAGTGATGCAGACAATTTCATGTAAGAATTTAGAAGAATATAAAGTTCTAGTTAAAGAAATTAGTAAAGAAATTAATCCCGGAGATATAATCTTTTTAAGTGGGGAAATAGGAGCTGGTAAAACAACGTTTGTACAGTTATTTGGAGAAGTAATAGGGATAAAAGAACCTATTACTTCTCCGACTTTTAATATAATTAAAACATATGAAGATAAAATATGTCATGTTGATGGTTACCGTTTAAGTGGTGAAGAAATTGAATTAGATTATTATTTAAATGGTGAGTATTTTGTCTTTATTGAATGGAATGATTGTTTAGACAATTATCTAACACCAACAATAGAAATAGATATTAAGTATCAAGAAGTAGGAAGAGAAATTACTATAAAGAGAAATGGAGCATAATGATCGCTTACATTATTATTACGATATTTTTATTATGGTTAAGTAGGAAAATAAAAAACCCATTAAAAACATTATTAATAGGTATTTTTATGATATTATTATATCAATCATCTAATATTGGAGAATTTATTAATTCTTTTATTCCAATATTAAATATAAATAACTTACTTTATAATCATCGTCTATTATTTTTAATAGTAATATTATTTATTTATTTACATATTGCTACATTAAATACAGTAGGTTTAAGTGATAAGGTGTCATATTACGTTACTAAAGTAGGTAGCAGAGTAAATAATCTATATGCTTTATGTTTATCTCCATTTGGTGACTATATTGAAATTGAACATCAAAATGCTATTAATCCAATTTATCGTAATAATAGTAAAGCATTATCATTTTTATTTATTGGATCAACTTCATTTATTATTAGTTATGTAATATTATCAACACTTCTAAGTGTAAATCAAAGTTTTGGAATTATACTTGCTACTAGTTTTATGGTAATTACGATTGTTTTATATAACTTAGTTAAAATCCTTTTAAATAAAAATGAAACAAAAGTAGATTATGTTGAAAAAAACATAACTGGGGTTGGATTTGTTAAGATGCGATTCTTATTATCCGTTATTTTCTTTATAACTGTGTTTATAACATTATTTATGTTTATCCTAGGTTATTATCTATTACAAGGTTTAGCACTAGGATTATTATGTTCTTTAGTATTTTCTGTAATTTATGTTGATTCGCATCTATTTAATTCTAATCAATTAGATGAACGTAACTTATTTAATAACCTAATTGAACAAATTTATAATTGGATTAAATTATTTCTTTTAGTATTTGTATTAATTACCTTTATTACATTATCAATCCAAGTATATACAATTAACTGGCAAGTAACATATTCAGATTTAATATATTACTTTTTAATAGTAATTGCAATATGTATAATTGTAAGTTGTGTAAGTGATAATTATATTTATGTACCTGCTATTGCAATACCATTAATAGTTCCAATCTTAAACTTAGTAAGTAGTAATGAATGTTTAATTGTTGTAGCTTGTTTACTTGCAAGTCTGCAAGTTATATATTATATTAGAGATATTAAGTTTAGTAAAAAACATTTATCTAATGTTATTACACCAATTTTATTAGCTCTTATTAGTGTAGTAGTAATTATTTTATTTTACTTGACTCATAACTTAATTGTTTGTTATGTAACGATTTTAGTAAGTGTTATTATTTTAAATTTAGTAAATAAATTTAGAAAACAACGTGGTTAGTTTAGATCTACATGGTAGAAATCGTTACGAAGCAGAAGTATTATTAGATAGTTTTCTTAAAGAAAGTTATTGTAATAAAGAATATTTTGTTTGTATTATTCATGGACATGGAGAGGGAATAATAACTAAGTTAGTTAGAGAAAAACTTAGTGAAAGTGAATATGTAAAAAGTTATGAGTTTGCTCCACCTCAATATGGAGGAAGTGGAGCAACAATAGTTTATATTAATAGTGAGTTATAATGAAAGTATTATTATTTTTTAATTTTTTAGTATTAACAATCAATAATTTTATTCATCCAATTAGTCCAGAATTATTAGAAATGAAACAAGCACCATTATATTTAAATGGAATACTTTATTCCATGATGGCACTTGCTTCATTTCTATTTTCTCCATTATGGGGTAAATTAATGACTAAGCGTGGGATAAAATTATTTTTAGTAATCGGACCGGTAACTTATGCAATCGTGCAATGGGGTTTTTATTTATTTGATAGTCCAATCTTAATTGGTTTATCTAGATTCTTAGCAGGAGTTACATCTTCAATGTTTATCGTTGGTGTATCTAGTTATGTTTCTTTATATTCTCCGGAAAGTAAACGAGGTAAGTATTTTGGTTTAATTACAGCAACCACGTCTCTTGGGGCAATTTTTGGTCAGTTCTTATCTGGAGAAATGGCTAAATATAGTTTAGAATTACCTTTTATTGTTTTATTAATAGCAGCAACAGTAATTGCCATATTAATTATTTTCTTTATAAAAGATGATGACAAACAAGAAGAAGGTAAAGAAAAACAATCAATTAAGAATATCTATAATATTCTTAAGCAATCAAAACAAATAAAACTGTTAGCTATATTTGTTTTGATTACTTTTAGTGCTAATATTTATAATTCTAATATTGGATTATTTGTTCAAAGTTATTATGATCTAGCACCAAATGAAGTAGCTAGAGTAACAATGATTGGTAATACTATTATTTTATTAGTTAATTTATTTTGTTTAAATTACTTACAAAATAAATGCAAGTTTAATACTGTAATTACGACAATGATTGTTATTGGTTTAATTAGTTGTGGTGGAATAATACTTAGTTTAGATTCAAAACTATTTATTGTCTTTGTTTCATTATTTGTGTTAAGTTATGCTGCTTATCGTCCAATTATGCAAGCAGAGTTTTTAGTTAATAATAAGTTATCTGCACCAATGTTAATGGGATTTTTAAATAGTATTAATTCACTTGCTATGATTAGTGGGGGATTAATATCAGGAATAGCATATAGTATTAATCCGGTGTTAATGTTTTACATTATTTTACTATTACTAATTAGTGCCTTAGTTCTTATGAAAGTGAAACGATGAGATTTAAACATTTAGTAGATTTAATTACCCCTTTTTTAAAAGAACATAACATTAACCTAGGATATCAAAGAAGAGGATGTAAGAAACAAGGACATTACAAGGAGTATTATCAAGATAATAAAGTTATCAAAAAAGAAATATTAATAGAGCAAGATGAAAATGATGCTGGAAAAGTTTATGTATTAATTCATGAGTTAACTCATGTAATTAATAATCATTTACATGATAAAACGTTAACTAAACCACAAAAAGAAGTAGTAGCAGATCAAGTAGCTAAGCATTTTATTAATAAGTGGGAACTTATTAATGATATAAAAACTTCTAATATATATAAAGAGCAAGATTTATTAGCTTATTCACAAAAGTGGTTAAATAATCGACAGTTTAGTGATAAGAAGTCTGAAATTATTAATAAACAAATAGAATATAGTATTTATATAATTAATCAATTAGTGGAGTAATATGTATCAATTACAAGACAAAGGAATTAATGAAATCGAAATAAAGAAATCTAAGTTTATTACTTATGGATTTGTAGTAAAAGATAGTAATAAAATTAAAGAGATTATTGATGATATAAGAATACAACACCCAGAAGCAAGACATGTGTGTAGTGCATTTAAAATTGGGGATAATAACGGATATGATGATGATGGAGAACCGAGTAAAACTGCTGGTTTTCCCATGCTTGAAGTAATAAGACTTAAAGAAGTAGATAATATATTAGTAGTATGTGTACGCTATTTTGGTGGTATTAAACTAGGTAGTGGTGGTTTGATTAGAGCGTATGCTAATAGTTGTAGTGAATTAATTAATACGATTGGAATTGCTGGTTTAATTAGTGCTTATAATTTAGAAATTAGAGCACATATTCGTTTTACAGATAAGATTAGACATTTAATTTCTTGTTATCATACTAATATTATTAGTGAAAGGATAACTAATGAGTATTATGTTAATGTCGAGATAGTTAGTGAAAAGAGTGAAGAATTTAGAGCGCAACTCATTAATTTAGATCATGAAATCCAAATTAATGAGTTGGGAAAAACGACCATAATTGATAAATTATAGATAGTTAGTTTTAAGTTAAAAAGGTGAGGTTAAAACTTAAATTTGTTATAATATATTATATGAAAAAAGGAGAGTAATGGAAGTATTTTGGAAGCTATTTACATCGTTTCTTGATATCTTTATCGTATCAATATTAGTTTATGTATTAATACGTGTATTATCAAGAACGAAGCAAAATATCTATATTCTAATAGGATTATTAGGTTATGGTGCTTTATTCGTTTTTGCTAAAGTACTTAATTTAGAATTACTTTCTTTTATTTTGTCACAAGTATATACTTGGGGAATAATTATAGTAGTTATTTTATTTCAAAATGAAATTAGAAGTTCAATTGAAAAGATTGGTAGTATAGGTTCACTATTTTCTTCTAACAATGCTAATTTAAGTAACGACTATATTGACGATTTTGCTAAAACAATGATGCATTTAGGAAGTCAAAAGACAGGAGCGTTAGTTGCATTTGAATTAGATGTAAGTTTAACACAATATAAAAAGAATGCAATTAATTTAGATGCTAACTACTCACGTTATGTCTTAGAAAGTATTTTCTTAAAAAATTCACCACTTCATGATGGTGCGGTAATTATTAAGGATGGAAAAATTGAATGTGCTAGTGCCTACTTTCCAATTGCTGTAGATTTAAACTTAGCACAAAAATTTGGTACACGTCACCGTGCAGGAGTAACGTTATCACGAGAAAGTGATGCAATAGTTGTTATTGTTAGTGAGGAAAGTGGAGATGTAAGTATTGCATATGGTGGAGAACTATATGATAATATTGATCAAGAATTTTTAACAATGTTTATTAAAGAAAAAGTAGAGGATTAATATGTTAGATAAATTAAGTAAAATATTACAAAATAATACAGTTTTAAAGATTTTAGCGTTTTTAATATCATTTGTATTATTTTTAATCATAACACAAACAGGTTCACCATTTTGGCAAGATATTTTCCAAGAAACACAAGTAATTAGTGATGTTAGTGTGACGACACAATATGATAAAGATAAATATTATATTTCAGGTTTACCTGATAAAATGCCAATTACAATTAAAGGTAGTGAGAATCAATTGATTGCAGCTAAAAATCAAACTAATGCAATGAATGTAGTAATAGATTTAAATGGTTATGAACCAGGGCAATACCAAATTAGTAGTAGTGATATGAATTTTGATGTACCGGCAGGGGTTAAAGCTACTAGTGTAATTAGTGAATATGAAATTACTATCCAAAAACGTGGTAGTCAAAGTTTTCCATTAGAATTAACTTATGCTGATACGCAATTAAAAGATGGGTTTATGTTTGATAATCCTAAATTAGCAAACTCATACATTAACATTGTTGGTGGTACTGAAACATTATCAACAATTGCTAATGTTCAAGCAATTGTTGATCTAAACGGTTTAGATACAACTAAAGCTAGTGGTAGTGCTAATTTAAATGCTGAAATTAAAGCATATGATGTAAAAGGAAATATTGTTGAAGATATCGAAATGGAAAAATCAACAGTAGGTGTAGAAATTAATTATAATTCTGAAACTAAAGAAGTACCAATTAGTTACCAATTTAGTGGTCAAGGTGATGAATATGTAGCATCAATTTGTCCAAGTGGAGAAACTTGTGATGCCAATACACAATCAACGCTAAAAATCTTTGGTGATGAAGAAAAAGTAAAAGAAGTAACTGATGTTGGTACGATTAAATATAACATTGATTTATCAAAAGTAAATCAAGATACTGGTAAAGTTCCAGGTGTAGCAATATTACCTAAAGGGGTATTTATTGTTGGTGGAAACAGTCGTGAATTTGATGTTAAATTAGAACCTGGTGTAAGTAAAACAGTAGATGTTAATATTTCAACACAAGGACTTGATTCTAAATTTAGTATTAAAGCAGTAGATAAAAATAGTGTTAGTGTTCCTGTTGAGGTAACTGGTGCTAGTAGTGTAATTAATAGTTTAACTCCTGAAGATATTGTTGCTAGTATTGATTTAAGTAAAGTAACAGAACCAGGAGAATATGAAGTACCAATTACGATTCAAACTTCTAAACCAATTAACTATACACAAAAAACACAAGTAATTAAAATTACAATCGTGGAGCAATAAGATGAAATACTTTGGAACAGATGGTATTCGTGGTGAATACAATAAGTTTTTAACTCCGAATTTGGTTAAGCTGGCTACTTTAGGGCTAGCTTATAATCTTAATGAGGGAGATAAAGTAATAGTTGGTAGAGATCCTAGAATAAGTAGTGATGCGATCTTTGATGTAGTAAGTCAAGCTCTAACTACATCAGGAATCAAAGTAATTGATTTAGGAGTAATACCTACTCCAGTTGTATCACTAATGATTAAGGAATTAAGTGCTAATGCTGGAATCATGATTTCAGCAAGTCATAACCCCTTTAGTGATAATGGGATTAAGTTCTTTGATCAAAGCGGTGTTAAAATTTCTGATGAGCTAGAAGCTAGCATTGAAGAATATATTGATAATCCAGTTGACTTTAGTAGAAAACCTGAAGTAGTTGAATATGTAGATCCAACTAATAGCTATTTAGAAATGGTTAAAAGAATTCTACATAAAGCAGAAGGAATTAAGGTAGCTTTGGATTGTGCTAATGGGGCTAGTTATCAATTAGCAAAAGCGGTATTTGGTCAACTAGGTGCCCAAGTACATGTTATTGGAGATAAACCAGATGGGTATAATATCAATGATAATGTTGGAGCACTACATCCTAATAACTTGTCTAAATTTGTAGTAGAAAATGAATGTGATTGTGGCTTTTGTTATGATGGTGATGCTGATCGTATTATTGTTATTGATAATGAAGGTAACATCTTAACAGGAGATCATATAATGTATCTTTTAGCTAAGCACTTAAAAGAAAAAGATAGTCTTAATAAAGATACATTAGTAGCTACAGTAATGAGTAATATCGGTCTTATTTCCGCACTTAAAGAGTTAGGGATTAAAACAGTACGTACTAGTGTTGGTGATAGATATGTTATCCAAGAAATGCAAAAACATGATTATAATCTAGGTGGAGAACAATCAGGACACTTAATCTTAAGCGATTATGTAACTACTGGTGATGGGATTTTAACTAGTGTTGTATTATTATCAATTATTAAGGATAATCATAAGATTTTAAATGAAACATTTAAAAATCTTCCGATTTATCCACAAAAATTAGTTAATGTTGAAGTAAGTGATAAAAATGCTATTATGCAAGATAGTAAGTTGCAAGCAAAAATAGCTAAAACTAACGAAGAATTGGGTACTTCTGGACGTGTTTTAATCCGTCCTAGTGGTACTGAAGAGTTAGTTCGTATTATGGTTGAAGCAATAGATGAAAATCTAATGTGTCAAATTGTGGACAATTTTTACAACATAATTTTAAAATTATCAACACAATAATTTAAAAAGTATTATAATGATAAAGCAAAGGAGAAAGAATATGTTTGGTTTTGGAAAGAAAAATAAAAAAGTAGAGGAATTTTTAATTCCAGTATCAGGAACTATTGTTAACTTAGAAAACGTTAATGATCCTGTATTTTCTCAAAAATTAATGGGAGATGGGTTTGGTATTGAACCTACAGATAATAATGTTTATGCACCAATTTCTGGTGAAATTGTATCTTTAATGCCGCACGCTATTGGGATTAAAGCTGATGATGGATTAGAAGTATTAATCCACGTTGGATTAGAAACAGTAGGATTAAACGGTGAAGGATTTACTGGTACTAAACAACAAGGTGATCGTGTTGAAGCTGGAGAATTAGTAATTACTGCTGATTTTGATGCAATTAAAGATAAAGTACCTGCAATTACTACATTAGTTATTTTCACTAATCCAGGTGATCATACATTTAGTATTAATAAAACTGAAGTTAATGCCAAAGATACTGATGCAGTTAGTATCTAATGAATTATAGTAGTAATGAAATAATAGCTAGATATCATCGTAATTGTGAGATTATTAAAAATAATTATCAAGCACACCTAAAAGTATATGAATTAGGAATTATCTCTAAAGTTGAAGAAGACTTCAAAGAAAATAAAATAGATAATGTTGATAAATATTTTGATAATATTAACAAACAATATGAATTGTTTGTTAACCAAATTAACGATGATATCAATTATGCTATTGAAGAAGAAACAAACAACTTTACAAAAGCATTTAGTTCATTTTTATTATTAAATCAGGTAGAAGATAATACCTTTACTACTAATAGTGAAATGGTAAATATTTTAAAAAGAATTTATTCTAAAAAAGTTGATAATACTATTAAAATAGGCACTCCGAGTACCTATAACTTAGTTAATAATCAAAGTGAACTAGATGATATAGACATCGATGCTGAAATTCTAGAACTAATTAACGAGATCGAAGGAAAATTATAAAACATGAAAATAGCTTACTTTTCGTTAACAGGTAATAACGTTAAGTTTTTAAAAAAGACTAATATTGATCATAGTGAATTGGTTTGTATTAAACCGGATTTAAATTTGAAGATGAAAGAAGATTTCATCTTACTTACTTCAACGATAGGTATTGGCGAAATACCAGAAATTGTTATTGATTTTTTAAATTATGAAGATAATCATAAACATCTAAAAGGTGTAGTAGGAAGTGGTAATAAAAATTGGGGTATTAGATATTGTTTAGCTGCCAAAAATATAGCTAAAATGTATAATGTAGAAAATATTTTTAATTTTGAATTAGCAGGAAATCAACATGATGTTGAGAAATTTTTAGAGATATATAATCAATTAAAGGAGAATCATGAATAAATACATTGAATATAATAACCAAATTAAACAACGTGATGAAGATGGATTTTATAATTTAGAAGCTGATAAAGAGGCACTTAGTTGTTATTTATCAACTATTAAATCTAAAAGCAAACATTTTGTTTCTAATCAAGAAAAATTTCAATGGTTAATTGATAATAACTACTATATTGATTTCTTTAATGAAGAAGGTTGGAAATATAATCCACAAGAAGTATATCAATTACAAGAAGATTTATATAACTATGGTTTTGAATTTCAATCTTTTATGGCAGCTAATAAGTTTTATGAAGGATATGCACTACAAACATTAGATCGTAAAATTTATTTAGAAAACTATGAAGATCGTATTTTAGCTTGTTCATTGTTCTTAGCTCGTGGAGATATTAATTATGCACGTGATTTAGCATTTTGTATGATTAAACAAGAATATCAACCAGCAACACCTACATTCTTAAATTCAGGTAAAAAACATGCAGGTGAATTAATTTCTTGTTTCTTAATGCAAATTGATGATTCTCTAAACTCAATTAACTACACATTATCAACAGCAATGCAATTATCAAAAATTGGTGGAGGTGTTGCAATTGATTTAACTCGCTTACGTGGGCGTGGAGAAGAAATTAAAGGTAATGCTGGAGTAGGACGTGGAGTACTACCTGTAATGAAATTACTAGAAGATGCATTTAACTATGTTGATCAGTTAGGACAAAGACCAGGAGCTGGTGCTGCTTACTTAAATATATTCCATAGCGATGTATTAGACTTCTTAGATACTAAAAAAATTAATGCAGATGAAAAAAACCGTATTCAAACATTATCGATTGGTTTAAATGTTCCAGATAAGTTTATGGAATTAGCAAAAGCTAATGCTGATATGCATTTATTCTATCCTTATACTATATATAAAAAATATGGTAAATATTTAGATGAAATTGATATGAATGAAATGTATGATACATTAGTAGAAGATCCTGATGTTAAGAGTAAAGTAATTAAAGCTCGTGATTTATTACAAACAATAGCTATTACACAATTTGAAAGTGGATACCCATATTTAATGTTTATTGATAATGCTAATAATCAACATGCATTAAGTGATATTGGTCAAATTAAAATGTCTAATTTATGTACTGAGATTTTCCAATTACAAACAGTTAGTGATATTACTGATTATGGTAGTGCTGATAACATTGGTTATGATGTTGTATGTAATTTAGGTAGTTTAAATATTGTTAACTTAATGGAAAACAAAGATGTTGAAAATGCAATTGATATAGCAATGAATGCTCTAACTAGTGTTAGTGATATGAGTGATATTGACAATGCACCTGGAATGATGCGAGCAAACAATGACTTCCATGCTGTTGGTTTAGGGGTAATGAATTTACATGGTTATTTAACTAAAAATCAAATTGCTTATGAATCAGATGTAGCTAAAGAATTTGTTAATATATTATTTGCCATGATTAATTATTATTCAATTAAGAGTAGTATTAAAATTGCTCGTAAGAAAAATGAAACATTTAGAAATTTTGGTTTAAGTGATTATTATACAGGGAAATATTTTGAAAAATATATTAATGTAGAAGCAGATAAGTTCTTACCTAAATCAGATAAAGTTAAAGCCTTATTTGAAGGAATAGACTTACCTACTATTGAAGATTGGAAAAAATTAAGAGATGATGCTCGTACTTATGGGATGTATCATGCTTATCGTTTAGCTATTGCACCAACACAATCAATTAGTTATGTACAAAATGCAACAGCTAGTATTCAACCAATTGTTGATGTGGTAGAAACTAGAATGTATGGTAATAGTGTAACTTATTATCCAATGCCATTTATTAGTCGTGAAAACTTATTATTTTATAAATCGGCATACTTTATGAATCAAGAAAAAATTATTGATTTAGTAGCAGAAGCTCAACAACATGTTGACCAAGGGATAAGTACAGTATTATATGTAACTAGTGATGCTAGTACTAAAGATTTAGTACGTCTATATTATTATGCTTGGAAAAAAGGTTTAAAATCAATTTATTATGTTCGTACTAAGAATTTAACACTAGAAGAGTGTGAAACTTGTAGTGTGTAGGAGAATTATGATTAAAAAAGCAGTTAACTGGAATGATAAGGAAAATGAAAAATATAAAATCTTTTGGGACCAAAATGTTCGTCAATTTTGGGTAGATGAAGAAATACCAGTAAGTGATGATAAAAGTGACTGGGTTAATGGTGAATTAAATGATGATGAAAAAGATACTTATGAAAAAGTATTAGCAGGTTTAACTCTACTAGATACTGAACAAGGTGGAGTAGGAATGCCAAACATTGTTTTAAATGTTGACAACTTACATGTAAAAGCAATCTTTTCATTTATGGGGATGATGGAACAAATGCATGCTAAAAGTTATTCAACTATCTTTTCTACTTTATCTAGTACAAATCGTATTAATGAATTATTTAAATGGGTAGAAGATAATGAATTATTACAAAGAAAAGTAAGTATTATTGAAAGTTATTATGAAAATATTACTGATGATAAATCATTATTTAAAGCATTGTGTGCTTCTACATTACTAGAAACTTTCTTATTTTACTCAGGATTTTATTACCCATTATGGTGGGCAGGACATGGTAAATTAATTAAATCTGGAGAAATTATATCTTTAATTGTTCGTGATGAATCAGTACATGGTGTGTTTACTGGAGTTATTGCTCAAGAGTTATATGAAACATTTGAACCGGAAGTTAAAGAACAATTAAAAGAAGATTTATATCGTGTTATGTTAGAACTTCATGCCATTGAAGTAGATTATACCAAAGAATTATATGCTAAATTAAAATTAGATCAAGATGTGATGACTTATGTAGAATATAATGCTGATAAAGCGTTAATGAATTTAGGTTTTGAACCATACTTTAACATTAAAGAAGAAGATGTTAATGCCATTGTTATTAATGGTATTAATACAGAAACTAAAAACCATGATTTCTTCTCAACAAAAGGTAATGGATATATTAAAACATTACATGTAGAAGAATTAACAGATGATATTTTTGATTAAAGGTTAGTATGAAAACATTACTATTATTAGGTTTTGGTGCCAGTAACCAAAGTGTATATAATTATCTATCAAATCATCATAAACAAGATGTGTTAATGATGGTTGTTGATGATAATTTAGATCAAGAAAAACAAGACCAATTAACCAGTGAGGGAATTGGTTGTTTTTCGGGTTCACAATTCCTGGCTAGTGATGTTAGACCTGATTGTATTATTAAAAGTCCAGGAATTAATTTTGAACATCCAATATTAAGAAAATTTGAAGATATACCGACCATTAATGATATTGAATTAACATACCAAATCATTAATGGAAGTAATACTAAAATTATTGGGATTACTGGTACTAATGGTAAAACTTCAACAAGTTTATTATTAAATAATGTATTACAAAAAGCAGGATATAATAGTTTTGTTTGTGGTAATGTTGGAATACTACCTTTAGATATAATAGATAATAACGATAATATTGATTTTCTAGTGATGGAATTAAGTAGCTTCCAATTATCAAGTATTAAAGATTTTGCTTGTAATATTGCAATTATCTTAAATATTAGTCCTGATCATTTAGATTATCACCATACATTTGGAGATTATGTAAATGCTAAAATGAATATCTTAAAAAATTTAGATAATATGGAATTAATAGTCAGCGGTAGTAGTCATCTACCTACTAACTTTCCTGTTGTATATATAAAAGAAGGAATGGATAATTATAATAATAGTATTTCACCACTTAATGTTGCTATTATTAGAAGTGTGTTAGAATACTTAAATATTGATCAAAAAGTATTAACTACGATGTTAGAAAATAAAGAGTTTATTTTAGAACATCGTAATGAATATGTAGATAATATTGATGGTGTTACTTATATTAATGATTCTAAAGCAACAAACGTTGGGGCAACGATCAATGCTTTAGAACAATATGAAAATGTATACTTAATTGTTGGTGGAAGTAATAAAGATGAAGATATGCATCCATTAGGTGGATTTTTAGATAATGTAAAACAAGTAGTAGCTTATGGGGAAAATAAATTAGACTTTGAATTTATCCCAGGAATTATTATTGTAAATACATTAAAAGAAGCTATTAAGGTTTGTCATAAACTAGCTAGTGTAGGTGATATAGTATTACTATCACCAGCATCAGCTAGTTTAGATCAATTTAAAAATTATCAACATCGCGGTGATAAATTTAAACAAATTGTTAAGGAATTAAAAGAGGATTAGCATGAGAGTAATTATTGCAGCTGGAGGAACAGGTGGTCATATCTATCCTGCCCTAAGTTTAGCTAACGAATTAACTAACCAGGGATATATTGTTAAATTTATTTCATCTAATAATCAAGTAGCTCATGAAATATTAGATGAAACAAATTTAGATGTAACCTTTATGGATTTAAAAGGGTTTAGTCGTCAAAAGAGTTTTAAAGCTATTATTGATAACTTTAAAACTCTATATAAACTTAGTAAAGTTATGGTTAAAACTAATAAGATAATAAAAGAGTTTAAACCTGATTGTTGTATTGGGTTTGGTAGTTATATCACTTATCCGGTAATTAAATTAGCTAAGAAAAAAGGAATAAAAACAATTATTCATGAACAAAATAGTTATCCTGGACTTGTTAATCGTAAACTAGCTAATCAAGTCGATTATGTAGCATATACTTATAAAGCTAGTTTAGAATATTTTAATCAAGTTGATAAAGATAAATTAATTTATACTTCTAATCCTCGTATTAGTGGACTTACACCTAAACCTAATGGAGAAGGAATTTTAATTTTAGGTGGAAGTCTTGGTGCTGATTTTTTAAATAATCTGGCATTTGAATTAGCAGATCTAACTGATGAAAAAATTACACTTGTGAGTGGAAGTAGAAATAAACTGACAAGTAATAAAGAAAACTTAGAAATAAAAGAATTTATATCTAATATGTTAGAAGCAATAGCTAATGCTAGAGTAGTAATTACTCGAGCAGGAGCAACAACATTACTAGAATGTTGTGCTCTTGGTAAAAATACCATAGCTATTCCTTCACCAAATGTAGTTTGTGACCATCAAACTAAAAACGCAGAGGAATTATCACAAATGGGATTAATTCGCTATATAAGCGAAAATGAGGCTAATTCTGAAGCTATTTATAAGTTAGTTGAAGAAGAAGTCAACTTAGCTAAATTTAATAATATAGACGCAAATAAGGCAATAATTGAGTTAATCAACGATTAGAAGGTATCTAATCGTTGATTTTTTCTTTATTTTAAGTCATATTATGTGTATTTTAGGTGATTTTATGGTAAAATAACTATGTTCTTGAGAAAACTCAAGAAATGCAGAAGAATATATTTCGTTAGACTGCATAGGAGGAATTATGGCAAAAGTTATTAAACAAATTGTCAAAATTCAGTTACCAGGTGGTGGGGCTAACCCATCAATGGTAGGTACTTCTTTAGGGCCTACTGGTGTAAACATGGCTGAATTTTGTCAGAAATTCAACGATCAAACTAAAGATCGTGGTGGAGATATTACTCCAGCAATCATTACTATCTACGAAGACCGTAGTTATGACTTTGTTTTAAAAATGACTCCAGCTTCTATTTTAATTAAAAAAGCTGCTGGAATTCAAAAAGGAAGTAGTGTACCACAAACTGATAAAGTGGCTCACTTAACTAAAGCTCAAGTTCAAGAAATTGCTGAGAAAAAAATGCCGGATTTAAATGCAAATGATATTAATGCTGCAATGAAAATTATTGCTGGTACTGCTCGTAGTATGGGTGTTACAGTTGATGATTTAGGTGGAGAAGAATAATTATGGCAAAATTATCAAAAAGAAAACAATTATTCAATGAAAAAGTTGATAGAGAAAAATTATATGATTTAAATGAAGCTATTGCTTTATTAAAAGAAGTAGCTAAATCTAATTTTGATCAAACTGTAGAAGTAGCATTTAATATGAACTTAGATCCAACTAAAGCTGAACAACAATTACGTGGAGCTATTGTACTTCCAAACGGAACAGGAAAAACTAGTAAAATCTTAGTATTTGCTGAAGGAGATGCTGCAAAAGCTGCTCAAGACGCTGGTGCTGATTTTGTTGGTAGTGATGATTTAGTAGAAAAAATTCAAAAAGAAAACTGGTTTGACTTTGATGTAGTAGTAGCTACTCCTCAAATGATGCCAAAAATTGGACGTATCGGTCAATTATTAGGGCCAAAAGGTTTAATGCCAAACCCTAAAACAGGAACTGTTACTCCAGATGTTAAAACAGCTGTTGAAGAAATTAAATCAGGTAAAGTTACTTACCGTTTAGATAAATTAGCTAACGTGCACACAATCATTGGTAAAATGAGTTTTAGTGATGAGCAATTAGCTCAAAATTTTGAAACTATTTACAATGAAATTATGCGTGTTAAACCTTCAACTGCTAAAGGTACATACATTGAGAATGTAAGCATTACATCTACAATGGGTCCTGGTATTAAAATTGATACTAAAAAATTATAATAACTAAAAAACACAAGAATTTAAACTTCTTGTGTTTTCTTTAAGACTCCCTATTTTTAGGGAGTTTTTTCATCTTTTTAAAATTATTTTTTTATAAAAAGGTCATTTTTTTTTGCAAATTTTTATAAAAAAGGGGTCTAACAATAGTGGGAGGAAGAAATATGACAGGGTATATTAGCAACAACTTAGACAAGGTTTTATCCAAGAATTATATTTGTATCTCAAAGTCAATGATCACAGAAGAAAATTTTAAGCGACTAGGGAAAGAAGAACTTGATAGGTTATCTCATATCGTCATCGATATTAATTGTATAAACAATCAATCAACATTGTATCAGTTGGTCAAATTAATAAAAGAACATAACAAAGACATACAAATAATCATAATCTATTATCAGGAAATTGAATTTATAAATTTATATGAATATGAAGTATATGATTTTATTAAATTTCAATCAAAGGATTTAATAGTAGATGAAATAGAACATTTAAAACACTATCCTTTAAAACTAAGTGATTATGCAATGTCGGGTATATTAAAACAAAAGTTTGAATACATCATTGGTGTTATAAATTTAGAACATCAATCATATACATCAACATTTATAGCAAAAATTATGGAAAAAATAGATGATATTTTTTTACTAGAAACAAAAGAGGTTAATACTTCAATTTTAGAGTATCAACCGAATTTAAATGGAATACATTATTCACCTCAAGATTATTGTAAGCAAAATGTAATGAATATAATAAAAACTATTCCAAATAGTAAAATCCTTATCATTGACTTTGGAAAATTTAGCCGATGTGATAAAGAATTATTAGTAAAATTATATCCACAACTAGATGCTTGTCTAGTTGTAGATACTAATAATGAAATTACTAAATCAACTAAATATTATCACGATAGTATCAATATTTTGGAATCAAAAACAAAAACACAAATTATCAATATTCCTAAGAGTTCAAATAAACTTAAGTATAAGAAAATGGTTAAGGAATATGTATGTGAATTAAAAAAAATATAAAGTAAATATCAATAATTTACTTTATACTAATTTAATATTTGCTTTTTTAATTCCTTTTCCAGACTTAAGAGCACGAGCAGAAATATATACCGTTTGCATTTTACCATCAATCATTACACGTTTTTTTTGTAAGTTTGATCTAAATTTACGTTTAGTAGCATTTAATGCATGAGAACGATTATTTCCAGAACGTGTTCTACGACCTGTTGCAGCACATACTTTTGCCATAGTTCCTCCTAAAAATAATTAATCTATTCTATTTTAGCATAATATAGATTAATTTTGTGAATTAAGGAGAAAAAATGTATATAGTAAGAAGTGGCTTATTAAACACAGTTCTAAGCCCAGAACAATATGAAATGTTAAAAAATGGAGTAATTACAACAGCAGATATCGAAATTGAAGATACAATTAGACAATATAAGAATGAAGATGGAGAAGTAGTAGATTACCTACCTTTTAAAATTTGTTATAGAGACGTAGATAAACACGGTAAAGATAAATATATCTTTAATGAAGAGAAAAACGAATATCAACCAAGTTATTTTTATAGTCCAGTAATATATGCTTATGGTAAGGAACTTAGAATTCTATTAGAATTAGGAATTCATGCACCAATTAAAGTAGTATATAAAGAACAATGGAATGATGGAGATTTATATCGTACAGCCATTTGTATTCAAGATCAAAAAACTGGAACATTAAATGATTAATGTAATATTAATTTCAATATTAATCATAGCTTCAATCTATGATTTAAAATATTTAATTGTACCATTATGGTTACAACTAATATTATTCTTAGTAGTTTTAATATCAGTCCCAATTACTAATTGGATTATTCCACTGATCTTACTAATTGTATTTATAGTTTTAGACAAATACATTAGTAAGATTGGTGGGGCAGATATTAAAATACTCTTAATTCTTTTGGCCTATTTTGAATCTAGTTTAACCATAGTTATTTTTATAGCATCACTTGTTGGATTAATTTATATGGCAGTAATTAGAAAAAATAAAATAGCTTTTGTTCCATGTATTTTAACAGGTGTTATTAGTTGTCTAGTTTTAAACAATTACCTAATGATTTAAAACCTCGAGAAAAACTACAATACCTTGGAACAAAAGAATTAAGTCAACAAGAATTACTAGCAATAATATTACAAAATGGAAATACTAAGTATAGTGTAATGCAAATAGCTCAGATGTTACTTGAAAAGTATCAAACATTAGATAATGTTTTAAATCAAAGTATTAATGAACTAAAAACTAATCCAGGAATTGGATTAGTTAAAGCAATTAACTTAGTAACAATAAAAGAGATATTTAATCGTATTAACTACCCGAAGTTAGTTAATACGATTATAACTCATCCTAGTGAAGTTTATGAATTAGTAAAATACCTAAGTACTTATAAAAAAGAACACTTAGTTGTTATTTGTGTTGATTGTCAAGGTAATTTATTAGCTCAAGAAGAAGTTTATATTGGAAGTAGTGATAATATTATTTTTAATCCTAAAGATATCATGCATACTGCAATTAAACATAATAGTTATGGAATAATAGTTGTTCATAATCATCCTAGTGGTAATGCTAAACCTAGTAGAGCAGATATAAAAGGGACTAATAAATTAATTGAAGTGTGTACATTAGTAAATATTAAAGTTTTAGATCATGTTATTATTGGTAATAATACATATCATTCATTAAAAGAAAATAATGATGTTATTTTTAGTTAATAGACGATATTTTATTCAAATTAATATCTTATTTTAATGACTAAACAATAGTTTAGTCATTTTTCCAAACCTAGGTAATAATAATTATGTAATATAATTATGGTATAATAAGAGTATGTTAAATAAGTATAAAAAGATTATAATTAGTATTATAATAACATTAATTGTTATTAATATTATTTTAATAACACCGTTAGGTAAAACCTTAACGGTGTATACAATTAATGCTACTAATGGTGTTACTGGTTTTATAACAAACACATATAATAATATTTCAGGTTACTTTATTAATAATTATAATAGTAATAAAGAAAAAGAATTAACTCAACAAGCTAATAATTCGCTTGAAAATCAATTAAGAGATCAAGAAAGTAATAATGCTCAATTAACTAGTGAAAATGAAGCATTAAAACAACAATTAAGTGGTAATCAAGAATTATTAAATTCGATATTTAGTTATAATCAAAATGCTAAAATTATTAATGGACAAATTGTTAATCGTAATATTAATCAATGGAATAATACAGCTACAATTAATGTTGGTAGTAAAGATGGAGCTATAGCAGAAGGTCAAGCAATAGTTAATAATGGGTATTTAATTGGTTTTGTTTCTAAAGTAAATGAATCTACTAGTGAGATTCAGTTACTTACAATTGAAAATAAACAATTAAATACACCATTAATGGCAGTTAGTGGTAATCAAGAGATTAACTCTATTTTAGTAGGTTATGATGTTAGTAAGAATGAATATAGTATGAAAGTACTAGATCAATCAAAACGTTTAAACGTTGGTGATCGTGTACTTACTAACGGTTATCAGTCAGGTGTTGCTAAAGGAATTAGATTAGGTACAATTTCTAATTTAGAAGTTAATAATGATACTGGAGAAATAATATATAAAATTAAATTACCAACATCTATTACGGATGCTAGATATATTGGAGTAGTAGTAAATGGCTAAGTATTATGACCATATTAAGATACTAATAAAAGCTTTATTAGTTATCTTAATATGTTTTATTATTTCTCAAAAAGTTAGATATTTGTATGCTAATAACGTAATGTTAATAGCACCATTAGTATTAATTAATAATCTAGATACAGGTAATAAACGTTATGATTATACAACACTATTAATAATTAATATAATATATTTTTTATTTAATCCTGTTAATGTAATCTTACAATTATTAATAATAATTGTAACGATAATACTTTATCGCTACATTATTAATGTAGAGATTACCGAAACAGCTACAGCTAATTTAACAGCTTATATTGTAATAATTGCTAGTTTTGTTGTTGCTTACTTTTTTTGTGCAACATTAATTAATAATCAAGAGTTTGTATTAAATAATATTGTAATTACTAGAATTTTATTAAACATCTTTGTAAACTTGGGTTTATTTTATTTAGGTAAAACAAAATACTTTGTTTACAAAAAAAGTAAGCGTCTTACTTTTGAGTAGTAATTAAAATGGTAAAATATAGGGTAAGGAGAATTATGAAAGATGAAAAAGTAATTGAAATTATTAGTAATAATTTAAATATAGAAAAAGATAAAGTAACTAGAGAATTAGATTTAGTTAATGATTTACAAGCAGATAGTTTAGACTTTATTACTATTGTAACTGAATTAGAAGATCAATTCGGATTTAATTTTGACGATAGTATGATTGATAGTATTAAAACTGTTGGAGATTTAATCGATTATATTAATTCTTTATAAGAGAGGTGATAAATGGCTAATGTTATAGAAATTAAAAATATTGACTTTAGTTATAATAATACCGAAATATTTAAAAATTTTTCTTGTTCTTTTGAACAAGGAAAATTTTATACTATATTAGGACCTTCAGGGTGTGGTAAAACCACACTCTTAAATATAATAGCTGGATTTGAACATTCACAAAATGGTCAAGTTTATATTAATAATCAAGATGTAACAAAACTGGACGCTAATAAGCGACCAGTTAATACTGTATTTCAAGATTATGCATTATTTCCACATTTAAACGTATTTGATAATGTAGCGTTTGGTTTAAAGCTTAAGAAATTAGGTAAAGAAGAAATTAATAAAAAAGTACTAGAAGCCTTAGAATTAGTAGATTTAGTTAATATGTATGATCGTGAGATAAATGAGTTATCAGGAGGACAACGTCAGCGTGTAGCAATAGCAAGAGCTATTGTTAATGAGCCAGACGTTTTACTTCTTGATGAACCACTTAGTGCTCTTGATTTAAAACTACGTATTGATATGCAATACATGTTAAAAGAACTACAAAAACGTTTAGGGATTACGTTTATCTTTATTACTCATGATCAAGAAGAAGCATTAGGTTTATCTGATTATATTTATGTCTTAAATAAAGGTAAGATAATGCAAAAAGGAGATCCGGTTGATATTTATGATGAACCTGCTAACCGTTTTGTTGCTAACTTTATTGGAGATTCTAACATCATTGAAGCAAAATACATACTTGATAAGAAAATAGAATTTTCTAATCAAGTATTTGATTGTATTGATTCAGGTTTTGATGATGGAGAAATAGTAGATGTAGTAATTAGACCTGAAGACATCAAATTAACAACTCCAGGGAGTGGTTTATTTGATGTGGTCGTAGATTCTATTCTCTTTAAAGGGATGCATAATGAAATCATTGTGCATGACTTAATGGAAAATGAATGGGAAGTTCAAAGCATTGAACGTGTAGAAATCGGACAAACATATGGGCTTATGTTTTATCCACAAGATATTCATGTAATGAAGAAGTATGAAGAAGAATAAGTTATTTAAATTTGTCTATTATACTTGGTTAGTATTATTTGTTATTTGTCCGATTTTTTTAGTTATTATCCAATCGTTTTTAGATGTAGATGGTAATTTCTCGTTAGTAAATTACCAAACGTTTTTTTCATCAGTGTATTTAAAAATGACGTTTAATTCATTTTTATATGCATTTTTAATAACTATTATTTGTTTGATTTTAGCTTATCCACTAGCTTTTGGATTAACTAAAATTAAACATCAAAGTTTAATCATTATTTTAATCATGATTCCCTCATGGTTTAACTTATTGTTAAAAACGTATGCGTTTATGGGAATCATGGGAGAGAATGGAATAATTAATCAAATAAGTATGTTGTTATCTGGTGATACTCACCAATTACTATTTACTATTCAAGGTTTTCTAATAGTAAGTGTATATATGTTCTTACCATTTATGGTAATACCATTATACAATGGTTTTAAAGATATAAATAATAATATTATTAGAGCTGGTTATGATTTAGGTGCTACTAAGTGGCAAGTATTATGGCGAATATATTTACCACTTAGTAAGAAATCATTATACTCAGCGATTCAGATCGTGTTTATTCCAACGTTATCAATATTTATGATTACGCGTTTAATTGCTGGTAACCGTATTATAACTTTAGGTACAGCAATTGAACAGCACTTCTTAACTACTGGTAACTGGGGATTAGGATCGACAATTGGTACGATCCTAATCATCATCCTTTGTATAAGTATTTTCTTACTAAATACAAACTTTAAATCAAAAAAGAAAAAGGTAAGTACTCCGATTGTACAAGGAGGTAATAATGCGTAAACTATATTATCTATATTTAAGTTTAATATTATTATTCTTGTACTTTCCAATAATTTATTTAATTATCTACTCCTTTAATGGCGGAGGAGATATGGTTCATTTTACGACGTTTAGTTTAGATGCGTATTATGAATTATTTAATAATACCAATCTATTTGTCGTCGTAATTAATACAATAATAGTAGGACTAATTAGTGCCCTAATTAGTGTGATTATTGGATTTTGTGGGGCGTTTGTTTTATATCAAATCAAAAACAAACAAGCTCAAAATATCTTTAATATCTTTAATTCATTGTTCTTAGTATCTCCTGATGTAATTATTGGTACTTCATTATTATCAATATTTACTTTATTGCAAATAAAGCTAGGTTTTTTAACTGTAATACTTGCTCATATTGCTTTTAGTGTACCAGCAGTAGTAGTGATAATTTATGCTAAATTATCAACAATGAATTCAAGATTAATTGATGCAGCGCTAGACTTAGGGGCTAGTGGATTACAAGTTATTAAACTTGTAATCTTACCAATAGTCTTTCCTGCATTAATGGGAAGTTTCTTTACTGCCCTAACTTATTCGCTAGATGATTTTGCTGTTACATTCTTTGTAACAGGAAACGGTTTTTCAACGCTTGCGATCGACATCTATACGCAAGCTCGTCAAGGAATAAGTTTGACGATCAATGCACTATCTACATTAATCTTTATCATTATTATGAGTGGGGCTATGATATGTAGTTTGAAAGGCAAGTA
>DEQD01000027.1 GCA_002359095.1 Caryophanales bacterium UBA3375 | reverse complement strand
ACAATATCACATTTACACGACAATTTAAGGAGTTTTTTCAAAATTATTTATTATTTTATGTTAAAATATTATGTAAAAAATTCTAGGAGGAATTATGAATAAAAAAGAATTAGTAGAAGTGTTAGCTAAAGAATTAGATTTACCAAAATCTAAATGTGAAGCTATGATTAATGTGACTTGTGACACAATTAAAAAACAAGTTAAAAAAGGTAAAGAGGTTAAATTACCAGGATTTGGATCTTTTGCACCTAAAAAAAATGCAGCAAGAAATGGTATTAACCCAGCAACTAAAGAAAAAATTAAAATTAAAGCTTCAAAAAGTGTTAAATTTAAACCTTCAAAAGTATTCAAAGATTTATTAAACTAATGATTAAAAACCCTCTAGTAGGGTTTTAATTATATAAGAAACAAAAGTTAGAATAATTTTGTTTCTTATATAATTATAATTAAGAGAGGTAAAATGGAAAAAAGCATAATTTTAATGGGAAGTGGTATAGGTAGTTTATATACTGGAGTAGTATTATCAAAAAAGGGATATAAAGTTAGTATATTAGAAGCACATAATAAATTAGGAGGATATGCTTCTACTTTTCGAAGAAAAGTTAATGAAGAATTAATTAATTTTGATTCCTCATTACACGGTATTGGTAATTTAAATCAAGATCGTGATTTATATAAAAAATTAGTAGATCAAAATATAATTAATAATGAAATGTTGAGTAAAAAAAATGAAGTTGCAACACTAATATTTAGGGGTGAGGAAATTAAAATTCCGCAAGGAATAGAAAATATAGAAAAACAAATGAAGGAATTATTTCCAAACCAAATTGAAGGTATTGATAAATTTTTATCATTTTTAAAAAATTTTGATAACGATATGGAAAAAAACGTTTTTGCTAAAGGAAACATTCCTGCATATTTTGATACTCTTGAAAATATAAGTTTAAGTGATTTTGTTTATAGATATGTTCAAGATGAGGATTTTTTGCATTATTTTAGTGTATTATGGTTATATTTTGGTTTACCTCCACAAGAAATAAATGCATTATATTACATTTTTGGTTGGACATCTTACGTATTTGGTGGAACATATTATATAAATGGTGGTGGTTATGAGTTAATTACAAGAATGGAAGAATTAATTAAAAATAATGGAGGAGAAATATATAAATCTCATCCTATAGATAAAATCAACATTAAGAATAATAAAATTGAATCTGTTATTGCTAGAAATAAAGAATTTAGAGCAGATGAGTATATATGTAGTTTTTCACCATTATTATTAGAAAAGTTAATTGATGATAATCAATTAATAAACCAAGAATTAAAAATATTTAAAGATAATGAATGTGATTTTAGTTTATCTCAATTATTTATAGTTTTAGATAAGGAACCTCAAAGTCTAGGAATAAGTGATGAAGATTATTTCATTGATTCTGGAAATAATGATTTTAATTATCATGATATTTTATGTGCTAATTATAAAAATACTCCGTTAGGTATAGTTAATTATCACAAAATGGATAAAAAAATAAAGCAAAATATTATTGTTTTAACAATTGGAGATTTATTAAAACATTACCATCCTAATCAAAAAGAATTATATTTAGAAGAAAAACAAAATTTAGAAACAATTTTATTAGATAGATTATATGAATTATTTCCATTAGTAAAAGATCATATAATTTTTACTAATTTAGCAACACCATATACGATGAAAAGATATACATCAAATCCTAATGGTGCTGTTTATGGATTAAATCAAACGATTAAGTGTGGTGGTAATAATCGTCCTACATATGTTAGTAAAAATATTGATAATTTAACATATGTATCTTCATGGGTAAATCCAGGTGGTGGTTTTGAAGGAAGTCTTCGTTGTGGTATATTTGCTAGTAAGTATTTACTTGATAAATTAAAAGGAAATACTAAAATAAAAAGTAAGGTTAGTCCCGATATATTAGTTTATGAAACAAATAAATATTTATTAGATTCAGAATATAAATATCAACTTGAATTAGGTGATAAAAGTTATATATTAGGTAATAATAAAAAAGAACAAACAGATCTGATTATAAAAACTGATAAAGATAGTTGGTATCAATTAGGTAGTTATTATATAAGTGGAGAATCAGCAACTAGTGCAGACAAGTTAAAACTAATAGGTGATGTTAATGCATTTAATTATTTGTTAGATGCTATAACTAATGAAGATGTTGTTCATCCAAAATATAATTTTTGGTTTAGTATTATAATGTCATTTTTATCTTTTGTTCCAATTATTTTAATGCAAGTAGGAATGATATATACTAATTTAACAATTGTATTCTTATCACTTAGTGCTATTAGTTGGGTAATTATTAATTGTTTTAAACACAAATATATAACAAGTTTTGATAAAAGTTTAGCTATAGGGATAATAACTAGTATTGTATTATATATTCTAAAAATAAATAATGTATTATTTATTGGAATAATAACTACACTAGCTATATTATTATTAAAACCAAACTTTTTAGCAAAAATTATTAAACCAACGCTACCTAGTAATTTTACTAGTACTCAATCATTTAATCAAATTAGTTTAGAATTATCAATTATGTGGATAATTATAATTTTAATTCAAACAATAATTATTTATTATTCACATAATTCTATTAGTAATTTAGTATTTATATTATCATTAATAGGGATGATAATTTCATATTTATATCCATTAAAAAAAAGAAAAGAAATTTAGATTTATACCAATTTTATGCATTATTATTCCAGTAGTAAATATAATTTATATGGTTAACTTAATGTATAAAACGAATTTAACTAAAACATTAAAAGATTATTTGGATGTGTATTAATCTATAATCTTCAATTATTATTAGTATTAGCAGTGCTTGTTATTATGATGCTAGTAAACTGGATTAGCCATTGTAGGTAAAACAGGAACTACCCGATCAACATGTAATGAAAAAGATCTTAATTTATGGATTGATAGTTTATCCAATTTTTATTAACTTATTATCACGAACTAAACAAGAATATCATGTGACGTTAGATATATATTTAGGATTAACTCGTTTATATCCACTAGCAGTAGAAGTAATGGCGATGTTAGTAATAATGCAAGCAGTTAGAAAGATATATACTAGTGATGAAGGAATTAGATATCTATATAAACGTAGATTAATTACCGCTGTAATTATCTTATTTTTAGTTATCTTTAACTTTAAGTTTGTCCTTAATTTAATTTCAATTATTAATAATGGGTAATTGGGAGTAATTATGAAAAAATATCTTAATATTAATGTATTAATTATGTTAATACCAATTGTTAATATAGTATTTTTGTTTAATAATTATAAAAATAGGGTTAAAAAATTTGATTTAAATTATATATTATTATGGACTTATACCATAATTAGTAATGTAATTATAATTACATATGTTGCTAGTTTATGGATAGTTAAAAAATCAGATTTAAATTGGTCACTAATATGGATAATATTTTTATGTCAAGTAATAAGTGTTTTAATTAGTTCGATTAGTACAAGAAAGATATCTAGTATATTATTAGAACAATTTATTGTCTGGATATTATTCTTTTTCTTATGTGTAATGCAATTAGTATCATTTTTAATGATTGAATGGATAATAACAGGTATAAACTGGTTTATTCCGTTTTTGCAAAACAATGATCAATGGTTTTTAATTATAGTTATAATTATGTATAGTTCTGGTGTATTGTTATCAATAATTGCAATCTATTTATCTTTATATCGTTTGATGAAAGATGATCTAGATTCATATCCCCGATTTAAGATTAGTAATATTTATCAAAAAACAATTAAATATTCATTAGTTGCGTTATTGTATGTAGGTTTAATAGTTTATGGGGTTGATAAGAAAATAAATGGAAATTTATTTTCTTACATGTTAAATAATAAATTTGTTTGGTGGGATTATAGTTATGCCCCAGTTGGTGGTGCAACATTTAATGACGTTGTCTTAAATGGAAAAGATTATCCATTATATTTTATTAATAACAAGATGGTAAGTCAAGAAGAAGGGGAAGAAAAATTAGCGACAAAAGTTATTACCAGTAGAACATATATAAACAATGTATATTGGATGGATGGTTGTGAATTTGATAATTCAAAGATACTAAAAATAAGTCAAAAAGTTGAAATTAATGAAAAAGAATATGAACTTGAGTTTAAATATATTGATTTTCAATCTGATATTATCACTCGTTATGATTCACCACCTTATTCTAAACCAATTAGAAACAAATTAATGGTTAATGTGAAAGGGGAAGGTATTGAATACGAAGCCCCTAATGAGTTTTATACAGAAGGTAGTACTCTAAACAAAACAGAAACTAGAATTGATCAAGATATTGTTAGTGAAGTAGCTATTACTGGTTATGAACAGATGAAGAATAATATATTAAATAAAGTAATGGATTCACAAAATGATTATGATACATATCATATAGGTTTATTTAACAATATAGAATGTAGTGTTAATGGTAATAGTACAAGTTATAATATATTAAGTGAGATTGAAGAGATAATACAATTAAGATATAGATATTATGATTAAAAGATAATGTATTTTGCTATAATATTTATGTGTTTTATTTAATAATAAAATAATTAATTTTGTTAGGAGAGTAATGGGGAAAAAAGTAAGAGTGCGTTATGCACCAAGTCCAACAGGATATTTACATATAGGTAATGCAAGAACAGCATTATTTAATTATTTGTTTGCTAAACATAATGATGGAGATTTTATCATTAGAATTGAAGATACTGATGTAAATCGAAATATTGAAGATGGAGTCAAATCACAATTAGACAACCTTAAATGGTTAGGTGTTAATTGGGATGAAAGTGTCGATTTAGGTGGAGATTATGGTCCATATGCTCAACTTGAGCGTATGGAAGCAGGAATTTATCAACCATATATTGATGAATTATTAGAGAAAGGTTTAGCTTATCGTTGTTTTTGTACTTCTGAAGAATTAGATCAAGAAACTGAAGCACAAAAACAACGTGGAGAAATTCCTAAGTATTCAGGTAAATGTCGTCACTTAACTGATGAAGAGATTCAAGCTAAAATGGAAGCTGGAGAAAGTTATTCAATTAGATTTAAGGTTCCAGAAAACGTTGATATAGCTTGGAAAGATATAGTTAAAGGTGATATCTCATTTAATTCAAATGATGTAAGTGGAGACTTTAACATTGTAAAACGTGACGGTATTCCAACATACAACTTCGTTGTAGTGTTAGATGACCATTTAATGGAAATTTCTCACGTTTTACGTGGTGAAGATCATATCTCAAACACTCCAAAACAAATTATGATTTATAATGCTTTAGGTTTTGATGTACCAAAATTTGGACACATGGCATTAATTGTTAATGAAGAAGGAAAGAAATTATCTAAACGTGATACATCAATTATTCAATTTATCGAAGATTATAAAAAATTAGGATACTTGCCAGAAGCAATGTTTAACTTTATTTCACTTTTAGGTTGGTCTCCAACAGGTGAAGAAGAAATCTTTAGTAAAGAAGAGTTAGTTAGTATTTTTGATGAAAATAGATTATCTAAATCAAGTGCTAAATTTGATGTTAATAAATTATCATGGATTAATAATCAATATATTAAAAAATTAGATAACGATAAATATTTAAATTTAGTTAAACCATTTATTAGTGAAATTGATTTATCTAATTTTAGAGATGAAGCTATTAATAATATTTGTTTATTATTTAAAGATCAAATATCATATGGTGCTCAAATTACCGAGTTAGTTAAAGAATTTATAAATACTGATTTAGAAGATGAAGCAATTAGTTTTATTAAAGAAAATGATTGTATTAATGTTATTAATGAATTTAAAAATCAATTATTAAATAATGATATTAATAGTGAAGATGATGTTAAAGCATTAATTAAAGAAGTAGGTAATGTTACAGGAAATAAAGGTAAAATGTTATTTATGCCAATTAGAATTGCTATAAGTGGTAAAATGCATGGACCAGAAATTCCTAATATTGTAACTATTTTTGGTAAAGATAATATTATTAACATTATTGATAAACATGTAAATGAGTTATCATAACTGATATTAACAAACTAATTAGTTAAAAAAGAGGATAATATATGAATAAAAAAACAAGAAATATAATAATCATCATATCGGTTATAATCGTATTAGTGGTATCAATTGTGAGTGGAATATTATTATTTAATAATAAGAAACCACAAACAGTTGAAGATTATCTTAATACTAACTTAGAGTTAGAATATCAAGATTTAAAAGAAAATAATAAATTTGCATATGTTAAGTTCACTAATAATGGTGATATGTATATTAATAATATAGAAATAGCATTGTATCCTTATGATGAATCAATAGTATTGTCTATGATACCAATTAGTTTAACACCGGGAGGATCATTTTTATATCCAGTCTATTGCGATGATGGTGATTTTGGTCCAGAACAAGTGTTAGCAAAAAAGCCTACTTTTTTAACAACAGTAGGTGAAGATAAAATAGATGAGTCAGATTATCTTAGTGAAAAAATAAATAAAGATATTGTTTATTTTGATCAAATCAATGTTGAAACAATCAAAACATATGATAAAACTTCTGAGATATCAGAAAATAGAATTGATCAAATGGCAGAGGTAAAAATTACCAATGATTCTGATGCTCCATTAGTTTTTGATATTGATAATATGTATTTTATTCATCATGTTACTTCAGCAGGAGACTATTATGCTGATTTAAAACCGGAATATTTTGAAATAGATGGAGAACAAGTTAGTTATTCTTATGATATAACAATCGCTCCTCATTCAGAATTAATTTTTAATTGTAGTTTAGATGAGATTGTAAATGATCCGCGTAATTTTACTGGCGAAGTAAAAAGATTAGATATAGTTGATAATCAATTGTTTTTATTTTATAGAGAAATTAATAATAGAAAATAGATAAATATATTATTATTATTATTATATAAGAATTGTTTATAGTTTCAACTCTAAAATGCAAGTTTATATAAATATTTTAACAAAACTCTGGATAATAGTAGTATAAATAACTTGGAGTTAATAAATTCAATTCGGTTTTTGGTTTGTTGTTATAATCGGATTGGATTTTTCTAAAAAGAGTCGTCCAATTATTTGGAAACGGCTCTTCTTTTTTTATTCCGAATTGTTCTTGCAACTGTTTTATCGTGTTTTTAACGTTCCACTTTTCCCAAGGAGCGTTAATATGCGTATAATATACCTTAATACCTCTTAGTTTGAAGTAATATAATTTATTAAATTCAGCATCATTATCTAGTATCAAAACATTAACTTTAAATTGTTTCATTATATTTCTAACTGCATTATTTATTGTACTTGCTCGTTTATCAGCCAAATCCTTTATATATACCAATCTAAAATAAGGATTTGTAGCAACAAACGTATATTCACTTTTTTCTTACATACAACCCTCTATTAAGTCGATTCCCTAAACATTTAATTTTTGGTACTCCTAAACTAGTATAAACCAGTTTTGTACGATTATTTTTTCTTTAAACGGTCTTAAACTTCAATTTTCTACTGATTGTAGATTCATGCTTTTTTAACGCTTTTGCAATATACAATTGTGTACTAGCATTGTTAATCATTCTTTGAATAACATCACTATCATGTTTTTTAATTGAGTAAACTTTCTTATAATCTTATTTAATAGTATTTTACTAATTTATGATACTTGCATTTTACTCTGGAAACTCTAATATAAGATTTGTTCTACTGGATTTAAAAATTATTGATTTTTTTTTT
>DEQD01000005.1 GCA_002359095.1 Caryophanales bacterium UBA3375 | reverse complement strand
ATATCACATTTACACGACAAAAATACTTTTAGATTATAATAACTCAGTTCATAAAAATGGTATAATAAAGAAAAAAGGAGTAATTATGAAAGATTTTATTAAAGGTGCTATTTTTGGAGCAGTAGTAACAGGTGTAGCTGTAGCATTAACAACTCCAAAAACAGGGGAAGAATTAAGAGAAGACATTTTAGATTTCTCTACAGATGCTTATAATAAGGGGTTAGATAAAGCTCACGAATTAAAAGAAAGAAGTCGAGAAGTTTATCTTGACCAAAAAGAAAATATTGAAGAACAAATTGAAACATTAAAACAAAATATAAACAATTAATTTGTTTATAACTTATAATTTATAAGAAACCTAACAAGGTTTCTTATTTGTATTTTTATTATAATGTTAGAAGTAAAAAAGTAGGAGAGTAATGAATTATAATTATGATGTTATAGTTGTAGGAGCGGGTCATGCTGGTTGTGAAGCAGCACATGCTAGTGCTAAGATGGGAAAAACTACTTGTTTGATTACAAGTAGTTTAGATAACATAGCAACAGCTCCATGTAATCCATCAATTGGTGGACCTGCTAAGGGAGTAGTAGTTAGAGAGATTGATGCCCTTGGAGGAATTATGGGTATTATCTCAGATCGAGCTAAAATCCAAATCAAGATGTTAAATAGTTCTAAGGGTCCAGCTGTACATTCACTTCGTGCTCAAATTGATAAAGATGAATATCCTAAAATTATGCGTGATTATTTACTACAAGTAAATAATCTAGAAATATTAGAACAAACTGTAGCATCAATTATATTTGATAAAGACTATTCAACTGCTTTAGGAGTAGAATTAGATAATGGTGAAAAGTTATATGCTAAGAAGATTATTATAACTACAGGTACATATATGGATTCTCACATTATTAACGGAGATCAAAAAATAAGTAGTGGACCAAATGGTTTTCCAACTAATAAAACATTATCAGATTCATTGACTCAAGCTGGAGTAGAATTATTTAGATTAAAAACTGGTACTCCAGCAAGAGTGTATACTGATTCACTTGACTTTAGTCAAGCTGAATTAATGCCTGGGGATGAAGAACTTCATGCATTTAGTTTTTTTGAACCTAAATACATAACTCGTGAAGAAAGTATTGATTGTTGGTTAATTCATACTAATGAAACAGTACATAAAATTATTAATGATAATATAAATAAATCAGCAATGTATTCTGGAGTAATTGAAGGAGTAGGTCCAAGATATTGTCCAAGTATCGAAGATAAGTTAGTACGTTTTCCAGAAAAGAAAAGTCATCAACTTTTCTTAGAACCGGAAACAAGAAAAGGAGATACTATTTATGTTCAAGGATTTTCAACTTCAATGCCTTATGACATTCAAGATGAAATGCTAAAAGCATTGCCTGGTTTTAGTAATGTGCGAATTCAAAAGTATGGATATGCAATTGAATATGATGCACTGCGTCCTGAACAATTAAATACTAGTTTGGAAGTTAAGAAAATTAAAAACTTGTATACAGCAGGACAAATTAATGGAACTAGTGGTTATGAAGAAGCTGCGGGTCAAGGTTTGGTAGCCGGAATTAATGCTAGTAGAGCAATTGATGATTTAGAACCAATTAATTTAAATCGCTCTAATAGTTATATTGGGTTAATGATTGATGATATTATCACTAAAGGAACTAATGAACCTTATCGATTACTAACTTCAAGAAGCGAATATCGTTTATATTTACGTCATGATAATGCCGATATTCGTTTATCACAATTAGGTTATGATGTTGGTTTACTTGATCAAAAATACATTGATCAAGTAAATGATAAGATTAATCAAATTGAAGAATGTCAGGAAATATTAAAAGAGTTAATGATTACTCCTAAAAACTTTAATGCTGATTTAGCTAAAAAGTATGAAACACAAGAAGTAATGCATGGAATTATTGCTTATGACTTTATTAAACGTCCTAATATTAATACATATGATATACTAAACTTATTTGAAATTGATAAATTTAGTCAAGAAATATGTAAGTTAGTAGATATTGAGATTAAGTATGAAGGATATATTAATAAAGTAAAAGAACAAATGAAACGTCAAGATAAACTATATAAACAAAAAATACCTGTTGATTTAGATTATAATTTAGTTGATAATCTAGCGCTAGAAGCTAGAGAAAAACTAAATAAGTTTAAACCAGAAACAATTGGTTTAGCTTCTCAAATTTCAGGAATAAATCCTGCAGATATTACCGTACTACAAATCTACTTAGAAAAACAAAGGAGAAAAAAGAATAATGACTAAGATTGTATATAAATATGGATGTATGAACTCTGGTAAGAGTTTAGAATTAATTAAGATTGCTCATAACTATCATGAAAATGGAATAGAGACTTTAATTCTAAAACCAGTAGTTGATTCTAAGCTTAAAAATAAGATTAGTAGTCGTACAGGTCTTAGTATGGATGCAATTGAAATTAAAGAAGATGATCCTAATGATGTATTAAATGTTTTACAACAAAGTAATGCTAAGATTGTTTTAATTGAAGAATGTAACTTCTTTACTCCAGAAGTAATAGATGCAATTATCGATTATGGTTATGATCATAATCTTGATACAATTATGTTCTTTGGAATTAAAGTAGATTTTAGAGGAAATTTATTTCCTGGTAGTAAACGAGTAATTGAAAGAAGTGATAAGATTGAAGAAAGTACTAGTGTTTGTTGGTGTGGTAAGAAAGCACGACAAAATGGTCGTGTCGTTAATGGAAAATTAACTAAAGATGGACCAACCATCTTAGTTGATAAAAAAGAAAACGATGTTAATTATGTAATGTTATGTAATTATCATTATTATACTGGGGAACTAGGTCCTGATGAAGTTAACTAAAGTAGGTACCTTTAAATATTCAAATACTAAGGAATTTTTAGTATATGAAGATGAAAACAAAGTTAAATACATTGCTAAACAAACTAAGTTAAGTAATTACCCTTTACTTAATTTGATTAGTAATATTAGTTTAGATAGTGATCATCTTGGACAAATAAGGTACTTTTATAAACATCAAGATAAGTTAGTGTATTATACCCAACTTTATGATGGTAAAACTTTAGAACAAGTAATATTAGAAAAACAACAACTTAGTGTTGAACAAGTAAAAGATATTATTTATCAAATAGCACTAGGTTTAGATGATTTACACAAACATGGAATTATCCATCGGGACATTAAACCTGCTAATATTATGATTGTTAATAATCAAGTTAAAGTAATTGATTATGATATCTCAAGAGTGTATGATGATGATAAACATCAAGATACGACTAACTTTGGTACTAAGTATTATGCACCCCCTGAACAATATGGATATCGTCAAACGAATATAACGAGCGATATCTTTAGTTTAGGTAAAACAATTGAGCAGTTAGTGCTTAATTGTGTAGCTAAAGATGAACAAATAGAATTTGTTGCCTTTATTAATAAAGCTAGTGCTTTTGATCCTGATGATCGTTTTAAAAACTGTAGTGAAGTAATTAACTTTGTTGCTAAAAATAAGTTAATGCATAGTGTTAAAAAACGAATTATTCAATTACAACAAGTATGTAATGATCAAGAACTAATTAATAAGATTGTTAAAAGAAACTTAAATGAAAAACAAATTGGGGTAATTAGACATGCATTAGAAGAAGGGATAAGTCAAGAAGTTATCAACTTAATGATTAGTGATGATTTTGATACACGACAAATGTGGCAAATTAAACGCGGGGAAATTGATGGATTAGCAATAGATGCTATCTATTATTATGCTAAGATTTATTATAGTCCTGAAGATATGGCTATCTTTAGAGCTAATCTAAATCAAGGTATTGATTTAGTAACAATTTATAATCGAATTAAGATGTTTAACTTATTAGTTAATACTAAACAATTAAGTAGTGATGTAATTAGAGAATTAAAAGTATACTTTTATTATCATGATTATGATAAGAAATTAGAATCAATTCTTGATTTAGAAGATGGACAAGCTATTGTTAAACTAAATAAATTAATAGAGAAAGGTAAATTATGGATAAGCAATACTTAAATAATTATATTGATATCATATTATCAATTGGTCTTAATATCCAAAAAGATCAGTGTTTAGTTATTAATTCACCAATAGAATGTAGTGAGTTTGTATTTGAAGTAGTTAAAAAAGCATATGAAAAAGGTGCTAAGAGTGTTAATGTTGAATGGAGTGATCCAACATTAACTAAATTAAAATATCAATATGAAGATATTGATAACTTTAAAACAATTCAAGATTTTTTAGTCAAAAAAAGTGAGTATCAGGTTGATGAAAACTATTGTTTTTTATCACTTGATGCACTAGACTCACAAGCACTAAAAGGTATTGATAATGATAAGTTAAGTACTTGGCAAAAAACAGTACATAAATACTTACACAAAAAAGACGATGCGATTATGAATGATAAAGTATCATGGTGTATAGCATCAGTACCAACACTTAAATGGGCTAAGGAAGTATTTCCTGATAGTGATGATCCAGTTAACGATTTGTGGGCAGATATTTTTAAAATGACAAGAGCAGATCAAGAAAATCCGATTAAATGTTGGGAAGAACATATCAACAACTTAGAACATTATGCTAAAATAATTAATGAATATAAGTTTGACAAGTTAGTTTTTACAAACAACTTAGGTACGAACTTAGAAGTAGGATTAGTTGATAACTACCAGTTTCTAGCAGCTAAGAGTATTAACCAGACAAATAAACAAAGTTTTATCGCTAATATTCCTACCGAAGAAGTATATTCTATGCCACATAATAAAAAAACTAATGGAAAAGTATATGCTTCAAAACCACTTAGTTATAATGGAAATCTAATAGATGAATTTTGGTTTGAATTTAGGGATGGAGAAGTAATTGATTATGATGCTAAAGTAGGTAAAGAAATGTTAGATAGTATGCTTAGTGTTGATGCTGGGGCAAAACGTTTAGGAGAAGTAGCATTAGTTAGTTATAATACTCCAATCTCATTAGCTAATCATCTATTTTATACTACATTATATGACGAAAATGCAAGTTGTCATATTGCTTTAGGTAAAGCATATCCTACAACAATGAAAAATGGAGAAAACTTAGATAAAGAAACGTTATCTAAGTTGGGATGCAATGATTCAGCAATTCATGTTGATTTTATGTTTGGAACACCAGATTTAAATGTTGTTGGTGTAGATAAAGATAACAACGAAGTTGTGTTATTTAAAGATGGAAATTTTGTAATATAAAGGATGGTTATGTTAAAGTATATTAAACAAAAAAAAATGTTAGTAATAATATCAATAATTTTATCATTTATTCAAGTAATTATTACTTTGTATCAACCAGATTTAATGGCTGGAATTACAGAAAACCTGTTAAAAATTGGAAATGGATCTAATGGAGAGGATGTTAAACAAGCTGTTTATCAATCAGGAATTTTAGTAATCTCCATTGGAGTAATAGGGTTATTATTAGGAATTATTAATACCTTTATTGCTGCTAAGATTTCAATGTTTGTTGGTAGTAACTTAAGGGTAGAATTATTTGAAAAAATTCAAACCTTTAGTTATCAACAAATAGAAAAGTTTTCGGTATCGCATTTAATCGTAAGATTAACAAATGATATTACCCAAATTCAAAATTTAGTAATGCAAGGTTTTCAATTAATATTTAGAATTCCATTAATGTTTATTGGATGTGTTATTTTTATTTCAATGACAATGCCAGTTTTTTGGTGGACAACATTTTTATATTTAGCAATTGTAGTATTATTAATGGGAGTAGTTTTAAGAAACTTAATGCCTCGTTTTAAACGTTTACAAGAAACTAATGAAGATATCAACACAATAGTTAAAGAAAATGTTGAAGGAGCAAGAGTAGTTAAATCATTTGTCCAAGAAGATAAAGAAGAAAAAATATTTGATAAAGCCGTTATCAATTTTTCTGATAATTTTAAAAAAATTGGATATAACATGGGATTATTAATCCCGGCTGTTACCTTAGCTGCCAATTTAATAATTTTATTAATTGTATACATGTTAAGTTTTAAAGCAATTGGTAATCCGCAAATGGTTGCAAACATCGTATCATTCTCACAATACATTATGATTTTAATGTTTACAGTTGTAAATGGTGGATTTATGATGCAACAAATAGGGCGAGCAATGGTTAGTATTAAACGTATAAATGAAGTACTAAATGTTAAAGAAGATAATCCTTATCATCAAGAAAATATTAATGAAGTTACAACGATGGAATTTGATCATGTAAGTTTTAAATATGCAAATGATAGTAAAGATACCATTAAAGATGTAAGTTTTACTATTAATAAAGGAGAAAAAGTAGGAATAGTAGGAACCACAGGTAGTGGTAAGTCTACTTTGGTTCAACTTATTGCTCAATTGTTTTATCCAACTAGTGGTGAGATTAAAATTAATGGTAAATCACAGTTTTGTTATAACCATGAAGAGTTACTTAGTAAAATTGGAATTGTTTTACAAAAAGCAAATTTATTTAGTGGAGATATTAAATCTAACTTATTACAAGGTAACCAAAATGGTAATTTAGAAGATATCATTTGGGCTAGTGATATAGCACAAGCTAGTGAGTTTATTGAAAAAAAATCAGATAAGTTTGAATCAGAAGTTTACCAAAAAGGAGCAAACTTTAGTGGAGGGCAAAAACAACGTTTAAGTATTGCTCGTGGACTTATGAAAAAACCAGATATTTTAATTCTAGATGATTCAACATCAGCTCTTGATGCTCAGAGTGAAAAACTAGTAAAAGATGCAATCTATACAGAATTAAAAGATATGGGAGTAGTAATCGTTGCTCAAAAGATTTCTTCTATTGTAGAAACTGATAAAATTATCGTTTTAAACGAAGGTAGTATTGAAGCAATAGGTACCCATCAAGATTTACTTAATATAAGTAAAACTTATAAAGAAATTTATGAAACACAAAGGGGGTTAGATGAGTAGTTTTTTAAATGGTGCTAAGTTAATTCTTAGAAATGCTAAAAAATATTGGTTTCCCACTTTAATCGTATTAATCTTAATGATAAGTGCTACTTATCTAAACGTGCAAGCACCAAAACTCCTTGGTGAAAGTGTTGAAAACTTATCAACTTATGTTTATCTATCAACTACTCAAAAAACATTAGATCAAATTGATGAAAAGATAGAAAACAATCAAGAGTTTGATCAAGTATTTAAAAATGAAATTAAAGATAATTTATTTTTAAACGATGAACAAAAACAACAATTAGATAATGCTAGTTTTGAGCAAATCAAAACTCAACACCAACTAAATATTGTTTTACAAGATGCAGTGTTAATGGATAAATCTTATATAGAAACTAATGGTAGTTTTAGTCAAGAACAAATAGATTTTATTAATAATAGTGATTTAGATATGATGACTAAATTACAATTAACACATATTCCAAGTGATCAGTTAAAAGAAATGGCTAAAAATTTTGAAGATTTAGATGCAATCACTAATGAAAAACATCAATTATTTATAAAAACAATCTTTAAGTTATTAACAGTATATATATCTTTATTATTGGGAATGGCATTATATACTATTATTTTTGTTAATGTAACCGTTAAAACTACTAACAACATTAGAAGTAAGTTATTTGATAAAATTCAACGATTATCAATTAGATTCTATGATATGAGTAATACAGGTGATTTATTATCTCGTTTTACTAACGATATAGAAAACATTACTATGTTTTTAAACGCTAGTTTTATCCAAATTATGGCAAGTTTATGTATGGTTGGTGGAGTTGGAATTATGATGTGGAATGAAGATAACTCAAGTTTTGAGTTAGGAAGTTTTACGATCCAAAAACCACTATTTTGGGCAATTATTGTTTTTGGATTAGCTGCTGTCTTTGCTTCTAGCTTTATTCTTAAAAAAGCCCAAAAATATGTATCACAACAACAAAAGAAATTAGGAATTTTAAATGGTTTTGTTGATGAATCATTAAGTGGTCAAAAAGAGATTATTTCTTATAATTTAAAAGATCAAATGATTGCTAAGTTTAAAGAATATAATAATGATTTTAAAGATAATGCCTTTAAAGGTCAGATTTATTCTGGACTATTAATGCCAATTATGATGGGAATGGGATTTATTACTATCGGGGTAATTGTCTTTGTTGGTAGTGATTTAGTAATTCAAGGAATTTTCTCTGTTGCTTTACTTGTTGCTTTTATGCAATATTCTCAACAATTTTTTAACAACTTAGGTAGTACAGTAGCACAATACAACATGGTTGAGTTAGGAATGAGTGGTGCTAATCGTGTCCAAGAAGTATTTGATGAACAAGAAGAAATAAAAGATAGTAGTAATCCAATTGCTCTAACTAATCCAAATAGTATCATCAACTTTAAACATGTTAATTTTGAATATTTAAAAGATAAACCAGTACTTAAAAACATTACTTTTGATGTAAATCCAGGAGAAATGATTGCAATTGTAGGTCCAACTGGAAGTGGTAAAACTACTATCATGAACCTACTTAATCGTTTTTATGATGTAACAAGTGGAGAAATTTGTATTGATAATCATAATATTAAAGAATATAAATTAGATGAATTACGTAAAAACATTGGAATTGTTTTACAAGATAGTGTTTTATTTAAAGGAACAATTGCAGATAATGTTAAGTTTGGTAAAGATGATGCAACAAAAGAAGAAATAATTAATGCATGTAAGATTGCAAATATTCATGATTACATCATGAGTTTAGAAGAAGGGTATGATACTGTTATTTCTAACAGTTCAAACGCTTTTTCTACAGGTCAAAAACAATTGTTATCAATTGCTCGTACGATCTTAACTAATCCAAGTATCTTAGTTTTAGATGAAGCAACTAGTAATGTTGATACTATTACCGAAGCTCATATTCAAAAAGCGATGGATGAGGTAATAAAAGGACGTACAAGTTTTGTAATTGCTCACAGACTTAAAACTATATTAAAAGCTGATCGTATCTTAGTATTAAAAGACGGACAAATCATTGAATCTGGTAGTCATAAAGAGTTATTAGCTCAAGACGGATTCTATGCTTCTTTATACAACAACCAATTTGTTGAATAATATAAAAAGACAAAGTTAAATAACTTTGTCTTTTTTTAATATTTTTTCCAATATATTTAATTTATTATATGGATGGGTAACCAAATTTTAGACACGCTTTCTATAACTGGTTGTTTTAATGGCATCTTAAAAATCTAGCCATATTTTTTGATATTTGATAATGTTAAAATCTTTATTTTAATACCTATAGTATATCATAGATTCTTTTTTTATAATCAAATCGTTTGGTTTCGAATTCTAAAATTTATACCAATAGTTAATTAAAATACAGAAATGAAATATGGTATAATTTATATATAGTTTTCAAAACTATATGGAGGTAGATGAACAAGATTAACGTAAATGAAAATTTAAATATTAATATTAAAAATATAGAATTAGAAAAGCCGGGAGCATACATAATTGTGTGTA
>DEQD01000038.1 GCA_002359095.1 Caryophanales bacterium UBA3375 | reverse complement strand
GATTGATGATCATAGTCATGACGGGATATCTAGAAATCCTAGATTCCCAGCAACAGAAGAACAGAAACGTAGACATTCCTATAGCTGTTTCTATGTAGACCAACTAAAATACGTAGTTAAGAAACAAAAACATTTAACAAATTCTGCTAAAAAATCAGTTGACATTATTTAAGACATTTTCGCTTTTACTTGACACCATCTTTTTTATTTTAAGAAAAACTCCGCAATTTTATGGTATAATAAAGTACATAGTAAAAGAGGAGTTTTAGATATGAAAATTGATGTTAAAGTAAAAAAAGATCAAGCAGATTTTAGTATTAAAGTAGCTAAAAAAGAATTCTTATCTATTATTGAAGATTGTGTAGATAATAAAATCAAAAATGTGGAAATGGATGGATTTAGAAAAGGGAAAATGCCTAAAGCTATGTTTATGAAAAAATATGGTTATGAATCTGTAATTCCTGATGCGATTGATAAAGTGTTACAAGATGCTACTAAAAAAATGGTAGAAGAAAATAAACTTGATGTTATTGATCAATTCCAAATTGATTGGGACAAATTGGTAGCAAGTGTTGAAGATGGATTTAGTGTAACAGGACATGTTGCGATTATGCCTAAATTAGAATTAACAGAATATAAAGATGTATATAAAGATGTTAAAAAACCAGAAGCTAAAGTAACTAAAAAAGCAGTTAAAGAAGAAATTGATAACTTACTTAAGGCTAAAGGAATTATGGAATTAACAAACAAAGCAGCTAAAGAAGGAGATGAAGTAGTAATTGATTTCGTTGGTAGTGTGGACGGTGTTGAATTTGAAGGTGGTAGTTCACAAAACTATCCATTAGTGTTAGGAAGTGGAGCATTTATTCCTGGATTTGAAGACCAATTGGTTGGATCTAAATCCGGAGATAAAGTCGATGTAAATGTTACTTTCCCCGAAAATTATGGTCAAGAACATTTAAATGGTAAAGATGCACTTTTTAAAGTAACTGTACATGAAGTTAAAACTCTAAAAGTTCCTAAGTTAACTGATGAATTAGCTAAAGAAATTAAAGAATATGATGTTAATACTAAAGAAGAATTAGAAAAAGAGGTAGAAGAAAAATTATTACGAGCTAAAGAGGCTCAAGTTAAAGATGAGTTCACACAAAAAGTATTAGACAAAATTGCTAAAATAAACAAAGTAAAAGTACCTAAACAAATTATTGATTGGCGTATTGAACAAGAAATGCAAGGTTTAATGCAATATGCTCAACAATTTGGTATGCCTGTTGAAGAATTTGTTAAAATGATGGGACAAGATATAGAAGAATTTAAAAAAGAAATAGAGAAAAATGCTACTAAAATAGAAACTAATAATATGATTATTAATGCAGTAATTGAAGCTGAAAAAATTAAAGTTAATAAAGCTGATAAAGATGAAATTATTAAAAATTTTGCTAAAGCTCAAGGAATAACGCAAAAGCAAGCTAAAGAAGAATTCGATAAAGAGTTTAGTGATGAACGTGCATTAAGAAACTTTGAATTCCAAATTCAAGCTCAAAAAGCAATAGATTTACTTATAGGAGAATAATATGAAAAACTATGAACGTTATTGTTCTTTTTGTGGAAGATATGAATCTGAAGTAGAGAAAATGGCAATTGGAAGCAATGAAGCTTCCATTTGTAATTTATGTGTAGATGCAGCTTACAATGAGTTTCATACAGAAATCATTGAAGACTTAGTTAATGATTTCAAATTTCAAGATTTTACCCCTAAAAAAATTAAAAAAATTATGGATGAGTATGTAATTGGTCAAGATGAAGCTAAAAAAGTTTTATCAATAGCTGTATACAATCACTATAAACGTCTACTAGATAATGAATTAAACTATGATGGCGAAGATGATGTTGTATTAAACAAAAACAATGTTATCCTAGTTGGGCCTACAGGTGTTGGTAAAACAATGTTAGCAAAAACTTTAGCGCGTATATTAAAAGTACCATTTGCAATTGCAGATGCTACAAGTTTAACAGAAGCTGGTTATGTTGGTGATGATGTAGAAACTGTTATTACTCGTTTAATTGATGATGCTAATGGTGATATTAGATTAGCACAAAAAGGAATTATCTACATTGATGAAATTGATAAAATTTCTAAAAGAAGTAATGGTAGATCCATTACTCGTGATGTAAGTGGTGAAGGAGTACAACAAGCTTTACTTAAATTAATTGAAGGAACTGAAGCCAGTGTACCATTATCATTGGGACGTAAAAATCCTAATCAAGAAATGGTTAAAGTTGATACATCTAACATATTGTTTATTATTGGTGGAGCGTTCCCTGAGATTGATACAATTGTTAAGAAACGTTTTAACAAAAAAGATATTGGATTTGACTTAAATTCTGAAGTTAAAACTTTAAGTGAAAAAGAAGTGTATGAAAATATTACTAGTGATGATTTAATTGAATATGGATTAATTCCAGAATTCATGGGACGCATTAGTAATATTGCACCATTAGTTCCACTTACAGAAACTGATTTATTACATATTTTAACCGAACCTAAAAATGCAATAGTTAAACAATATGAAAAATTGTTTGCAATGGATGATGTTAAAATCAAATTTGATAAATCAGCGCTAGAAGCAATGGCTAAAATCACATTAGAAAAAAATGTTGGAGCTCGTGGTTTAAGTAGTATTTTAGAAAAAACTATGAATGATTTAATGTTTGAAGTACCAGGTGATAAAACAATAGAATCTATTACAATTAATAAAGATGTTGTAGAAAATAAAAAAGATCCGATTATCAAACGTAAAAAAACTAAAACAACAAAAAAGAAAGCTAGTGTTTAATTATGCTTGATGTAACACATGCTAAATACGTAACTAGTTGTGTTAAAGTAGAAGATATTCCTGATCATGATGGAATTGAAATAGTTTTATTAGGTAGAAGTAATGTTGGTAAATCCACATTTATTAACAAAATAACTAATCGCAAAAAATTAGCATATACTTCTCAAACTCCTGGTAAAACACAAACACTAAATATCTATGATATTAATCCTAATTTAGTGTTTGTGGATGTACCAGGATATGGTTATGCTAAAGTAAGTAAAACACAACGTGAAGCTTTTGGTAATATGATTGAAGGTTATTTATCAGGTAGTGATAAGTTAAAATTAGCATTATTATTAATAGACTTTAAAGTCGGTCCAACCCAAGATGACTTAATAATGTTTGATTTTTTAGCTTATCATAATATACCTTTTGTTATTATAGCAACCAAATATGATAAGATTGCTAAATGCAAACGTAAAAAACAAGAAGATAAAATTATTAACCAATTAGGAATAGATAAAGATAATATAATTTTTTATAGTGCTACAGATGATGTTAGTGTTAATAAAATTAAAGATATGATTGAAAATGAAATTAGTGCAAGCTAATTTTATTTTAATATAATTAGGAGTTAAATGCTAGATGATAAAATAGCTGAGCTAAAAGCATATGGAATAAAAAACAATATCCCTATTATTGAAGATGGTGGTCTTAAAGTACTACTTAAAGTATTAGATCAAGCTAAACCTAAGCGTATACTTGAATTAGGTACAGCGATTGGATATTCTGCATTACTTATGTATCAACATACTAATGCTGATATTATTAGTATTGAACGAGATGAATCTAGATATAATATAGCTAAAGAAGTAGTAGAAAAACTAGATTTAACTAATCAAATTCAACTTATTTTTGATGATGCACTACATGTTAATAGTCAAAATTGGGGATTATTTGACGTTATTTATTTTGATGCAGCCAAAGCACAAAATAAAGCCTTTTTAAAAAAATATAATCCTAATTTAAAAGTAGGAGGGATTATAGTAATTGACAATTTATTTTTTCATGGTATAGTTAAGAAAAAACAAGAAGAAATAGAATCAAGAAATATGCGTCAATTAAGTCGTAAGATTAATGATTTTATTAATTATGCCAAAAATTTAGATGGTTATCGTTTTGATATCATTGAACAAGGTGATGGAATAGGAATATTATACAAGGAGAAAGATGTGGAAATTTAATGTTGTTCCTTATAAAGACGAAGATACATTCAAGCTTCTTAGTAAGCATGAATGTATTGGAGCTGTAATTGTGGGTAATAATAAATATGCACTACGCTGTAGTGCAGATTTTAGTATTACTGAAATTAAAGAATTGGTACAAAAATTTAATAAAGAAGTTATTGTTAATGTTAATAAACTATTTCATAACCATGAAATGATGGATGTAGAAAACTATTTAAATCAGTTAGTTAGTGTTGGTGTAAAAACGATTATTGTAGCTGATTTAGGGATTGTAGAAATGGTTAAGAGATTAAATATTAATCTTGATATTATTTATAGTACTGAAACTACAATTACTAATAAATACTTTAGTGAGTTTGCTAGTGATTTAAATCTATTAGGGATTGAATTAGCAAAAGAAATTACATTAAATGAAATTAAAGAAATATGTGATTATAAGAAGTGTCAAGTTGGAATTAGTATCCATGGACAAATCTATATGTATCAATCAATTAGAAGATTACTTACTAATTATCAAGAAGAAGTTAATATTAAATTAGATGATAATAAAGAATATCGTTTATATGATAATGAGCGTGACGTTTATTATCCTGTAATTGAAAATGAACAAGGAACTCACATCTTATCAAGTAATGATTTATGTATGATTCATAAGTTAGATGATTTAATTGATGTAGATTTAGATTATGTTAAATTAGATAGTTATTTATATAAAGCAAGTGATTTTAATAAAATATTAGAATTATATATTAATGCTTATAATGAATTAATTAATGATAAACAAAGTTATATTGATAATAAAAAGTCATATTTAAATCAAGTTAATGAAATAGCACCATATAAATCTTATTCGACTGGATTTTTTTATAAAAAAACAATATACTAGGAGAAGTAGTGAATAAACCAGAATTATTAATTCCTGCAGGAAATTTAGATAAATTAAAAATAGCTTGTTTATATGGTGCTGATGCTGTATTTTTAGGTGGATATGAATATGGACTTAGATCTAATTCAGATAACTTTAGTTTAGATGATATTAAAGAAGGTTGTGAATTTGCAAGAGAGTACAATGTTGATGTTTATGTAACAACTAATATTTATGCACATCAAGAGAATTTAGTAGGTTTCAAAGATTTTGTTAAACATTTAAGTAAATGTGGAGTTAAAGGGATTATAGTATCAGATCCTGCTTATATTAAAATGTGTAAAGAAGTAGCTCCAGAAATAGAAATTCATATTTCTACACAACATAGTATCACTAACTATGAAGCGGTTAATTTTTATAAACGACTAGGTGCTAGTCGTGTTGTATTAGCACGAGAACTTAGTATGGAAGAAATTAAAGAAATAGTAGATAATACAGATTTAGAAATTGAAATATTTATTCATGGAGCTGTATGTTCTAGTTATTCAGGTAGATGTACATTATCTAACCATATGACTAGTCGTGATTCTAATCGTGGTGGATGTTGTCAATCTTGTCGTTGGGATTATGAATTATATGAAGTAAATAGTGATGATAGTTTAGCTAAAGTTAACATTAGCGAAAATGACCCTGATTTTAATATGTCGGCAAAAGATATGAATGTAATTAAACATTTAGATAAAATATTAGAATTAGGTGTAGATTCACTTAAAGTTGAAGGTCGAATGAAAACATATCACTATGTTGCTAGTGTAACTAAAGTATATCGTCAAGCAATTGATGAATACTTTAAAGATCCTAAAAACTTTAGTATAAAGAAAGAATGGATTGATGAGTTAAGTAAAACTGAAAGTAGATTATCATATATTGGTGCTTTAGCAGGAGATTTATCTAAAAAAGGACAAATATATAAAGAACAATATCAAAAAACAACAGGATATGATTTTGTTGGTATGGTAATTGATAATGAAGATGATTTAGTTGTAGTAGAACAACGTAATCTATTTGAAGTAGGAGATGAGATAGAAGTACTTAGTCCATATGAAGAAAACTTTAGTATAACTATTGATACTATTTTAGATCAAGATAATAATGAAATTAAAAGAGCTAATCATCCATTAATGATTACAAAATTAAACTTAGGTAAAAATTTACCTAAGTATAGTATTTTAAGAAAAGTGGTAAAATAATGTCTGGAAGAAAGTATGTAGTTGATATATTAATAATGTTTAAAGGACCAGATCGTAGAGTATATACTTATGAAATAGATGATGAGTTATATAAAAAAGTTGATTTTTCCTCAATAGTTAAAATAACATACGCTAATAGAAGTAAAGAAGAATTAGCTTTTGTTTTAAGAAAAAGGGTTAAAAATCCCTCAGAGTGTGCTAGAGATTATAAAAAAGTTAAAAGTATAGTACTACAAAATACAATTAACAAATATCAACATGGTGTTCTTAATAAGATTTTACAAATTGTTATTGGAAATAAAGTCCTTGAAACAGCAATTCCTTTATTTATTACGGAAAGAATGGTATTATCATTATCATATATAAAAGGTACTTATACTAAGATATATACTTTAAATAAAAATAAATGTAAAGAGTATAAAGCTATAAATAATAAGCAAGAAGAAATTCTTAAAGCTTTAGAATATTCTTCTGGAAGTTTAGGATATGGACAAATTAAAGAATTAGGGTTAAGTATTAATTCGTTAGCTACTTTGGTAAAAAATAAAGTAGTAGAAGAAAGTGAAGTGTTTGATAATAAAAACATCAAACTTAATTATAAGAAAAATGAATACCAAGTAGATAAAGTGATAAATCATGGATTAATAATTGGTCGTGATAAAAAAGTAGAAAAAGTCATTATAGATAATATATATGCCAATATCAAAGATGGTAAACAAACACTAATTATTGCTCCATCAAGTTATGATGTTGATTATTGGTTTGAACAATTAAAAGATTTAGATATTAATATTGCTAGATATCATAGTGGTATTAATATTAATGATCAATTACTTACTTATCGTGGATTAAACTCTGGTGTTATTCAAGTAGTAGTAGCAGAACAAAAAGGCTTATTTTTCCCGTTTTCTAATTTAGGTCAAGTTATATTACTAAACCAAGAAAGTATGAATTATAAAAGAAAAGTAGAACCTAAATATGATTTAAACTTACTACTAGATTGTTTAGAAGGTGTTAGCGTTTTAAAAACTTCTTTAACACCAAGTATTAAAGAAGTTTTTAAGTTAGGTAATGTAAAATTACCTAGGGTTAAACCTGATTTTAACTATATTCAAGTAAAAGGTAGTTATGATTATATTTTAGATAAAATAGCAACCAGTGATAAAAAGCAATTATTTGTATTTCTATATGATGAAAAACCATTATCAAGATGTTTAGAGTGTGGAACAATTAATGCTTCTTTAACGTGTCATAGATGTTTTATGAAAAACACACAATATATTAATGTTTGTGAAGAGTGGTTAAAACAAGAATTAAACAATAGAGGTTATCAAGTTAAAGAAAATAATCAAATTATCGTAAATGCCCAATATACTCGTGATTATAGCGATGTTGATGAAGTATATGTATTTGGTGCTAAGTATATAACTAGACCGCTTAGTATTGAAGGTTTTGTTAATGAGTATAGTGTTTTGACTAATATTTCTATTAATGCAAATAAAAAGATTAATGTTCTTGTTGAAAGTGATAAAAAAGATATTAAGTTAGATAGTTATCCTGTGATGATGGAAAATATTTTATCTAGTTTATCAAGATATCAAGTATTTCCTTATTATCCAATGGTAAAAGTATATATCGAAGGTTCTAGTTATGATGCTGTTAAAAATCAAGTAGGATCATTTATTTATGATATAAGAAAAAAAGGAATTAAATACTTCTATAGTGATTATATTTACCACTCAAATCGTTCACATGTTAGTGAAATACCGATTGTAATAAGAAAAAAAGGTGATTTTGAATACATCAAAAGAATTTTACCAAAACGATGTAGTATTGTTTTATTATAAATAAAAAAGGCAGAAATTTCCTGCCTTTTTAAAAAATAGAGATAGTATAATTTAATAGAGGTTGCACGGGAAGGGGGTGCTTTTTTAGAAGAAGGAGTCTTCACTTACTATCTCTATTATGGATAAATACATATAAGTTGTATGTGTAGTAAATAATTACTACCAAAAATTATTATACCACAACATATTTTATTTAGGGAAAAATAATACTTGAAAAATGAAATTAATAAAATTTAATTAAAAATAGGCTATTTTTTCCTATAGTTAGTGACTTTTACCTAACTATGGTGAAAAATGTTAAAATATAAATGAATGGGAGTAACGGTGATAAAAATCAAGAAAACCTCTATGTGGTTTAATATTTTATCAACAATTATTTTAAGTTTGATATTTGCATTTGGGATTGTATTTTTCCTAGAACCATCTAACTTAATATCTTTAGGACTAACTGGGGTTGCCCAATTAGTATCAAGACAGTTAGATGTAGGATTTGGGTATGTTTATTTAATCTTAAATATACCAGGAATTATCTTATCTTATTTAAAATTAGGGAAAAGATTTACACTATATTCATTAATTAGTGTAATGGTAGTAACACTAACTACGGAAATTATTCCAGCTTTAAACCTAAATGTATCTTTTACTGATGACCGCATTGTTAATTGTATGTTTGCCGCATCAATTATGGGATTTGCTTTAGGTGGTTTACTTAAAATAGGATCTAGTAGTGGAGGGTTTGATTTTTATTGTTTATACTTATTTAAAAAGTATGCTATTCCTTTTTCTTATATTAATTTACCAATCAATGTAATGATAGTATTAATCTCAGCAGCTATTTATGGGATTGAGACTGCGCTATATTCAATTATCTTTATTGTCGTAAGGGAATTAATACTTAATGTATTTTATACAAATAATAAAAAATTAACTGTCTGGATTATAGGTACTGATTTAGATTCAGTTGATGAATATATTCATAATAAACTAGGACGTGGAACATCAATCTTTACTAGTGTAGAAGGTGGTTATACTCATAAAGATAAAGAAGTTATTATGGTAGTATTAAATGTAGTTCAATTTGCGATGTTAAAAGAAGATATCTATGATATTAATCCTAATGTCTTTGTCTTTGCTAATAAAACTTATGATGTGTTAGGGAATTATCGTGTTAACAAATAGTGGAATACTTCTTGTAAATAAACCAAAAGGATTAACATCATATGATGTAGTACATCAAGTTAAAAAGACATTAGGGACTAAAAAAGTAGGACATAGTGGAACATTAGATCCACTAGCAACAGGTTTATTAGTAATAGGTGTAAATCAAGGAACTAAATTATTACCATTACTTCCTAAAGCACAAAAAACATATATTGCTAAAGTTTTAATTGGAACTAAAACTGATACTTATGATATAACTGGAAATGTAGTAGAAACTAAAGAAGAAGTTATGCCTAAAAAAGAAGATATTACTAAAGTATTAACATCTTTTTTAGGAGAAAGTACTCAAATTCCACCAATGTATAGTGCTAAGAAAATAAATGGTAAAAAAGCATATGAATTAGCACGAAAAGGAATTGAAGTAGAATTAAAACCACAATTAATTAATATTGATGAAATTGATTTATTAGCAGTAAATGATAAAGAATTTAGTTTTAAAGTAAGTGTTAGTAAAGGTACATATATTAGAAGTTTAATTCAAGATATATGTAATAAGTTAAATATCATAGCAACAATGAGTGAACTAGAGCGTGTTAGTACTGATGGATTTAAAATAAATCAAGCTACTAAGATAAATAATATTAATTATGATAAACTAATTAAAATAGATGATTATCTAAAAGAAAAATATAAAGTTAAACAAACAAGCAGTAAGAATATTAAAAATGGTGGTAAAATCAAAATTGAAAATGATGAATTTCCAATTCTATTTGTCGATGAAGAAAATCAAGCAATTGGTTTATATGATAAGTATCAAGATAATTTTGCTAAACCAATCTTAATGTTATAAATGTAAAAGGGGTATTATGTTAAAGTTCGTAGATGAAATGACTAAAAGTAAAGATAAATATAATAAAATTGCGATAGGATATTTTGATGGAGTCCATAAAGGACACCAAAAAATATTATCGCAATTAGATGAAAATGATTTAATAATTACATTTTTAAATAATTTTAAAGATCAAGATATATATCCAGTTGAAGATAAGATTGTATTATTAAAGCAATATTGTCCTAATATTATAATTTTTGATTTAAAAGCAATTAAAAAAGATAGTAAATCTAAATTTATTAATTATTTAAAAGAATTTGAACCACAGCAAATCATTACTGGTGAAGATTTTAGATTTGGATATAAAGCAAGTGGAAGTGTAGCTGATTTAGAAAAACACTTTGATGTAGTAGTTGTTAAAACAATGATAAGAACAGGTGAGCGTATTAGTAGTAGTCGTATTCGTCAAGCACTAAAAGATGGAGATATTAAAGAAGCTAGAGAAATGTTAACTCGTCCTTATGAAATTACTAAATTAGTAGTAAAAGGTAATGGTAAAGGTAGTGAAATTGGTATTCCGACTATTAACTTCTTGGTAGATAAACACCATAACTTACTTAGAAATGGTGTTTATCAATCAAAAGTACATATTGATGGTAAAACCTATAAAGGGGTTACTAATATCGGTACTAGACCAACATTTGATGGGGAAGAAAAAACAATTGAAACTCATATTATTGATTTTAACCAAGATATTTATGGAAAATTAGTAACGGTTGAATTAATTAAGTTTATCCGCGATGAACAAAAGTTTGATAGTGTTAATGAATTAGTATCACAAATTAAAAAAGATATAAACCAAGTTAAAAAACGCAAATAATAATTTGGTATAATATATAAAAATAAAGGATTATTATGGAAATAAGAGAATTAGTTAATAAATATAAGGAATTAGAAAACAAGGAAGTAAACATCCATGGATGGATGAGAAATAAAAGAAATGGTAAAAATGTAAGTTTCATCATGTTAAATGATGGAACTTGTTTTGATACAATTCAAGTTGTTTATAAAGGATTAGATAATCAAGAAGAAATTGAAAAACAAAATGTAGGGTGTGCTTTTGAAATAATTGGTAATGTTATTTTAACAGGTAAAGAAAATCAACCTTTTGAAATTGAAGCTACTAGTATTAATGTGCTAGCTAATAGTAGTGAAGATTATCCATTACAACCAAAAAAACATTCTTATGAATTTTTACGTGAAAAAGCACATTTACGTGCTCGTACTAATACCTTTAATGCTGTATTTAGAATTAGATCACTTTTAAGTTATGCGATTCATGAGTTTTTTAATAAAAATGGTTTTGTAATGTTACATGCTCCATTAATCACTTCAAGTGATGCTGAGGGTGCTGGAGAAATGTTTCAAGTTACAACAATAGATATGGATTATATTGCAAATAATAATGTTGAACTTGATTACAAAAACGATTTCTTTAACAAAAAAACACACTTAACTGTATCAGGACAATTAGTAGCAGAAGCTTATGCTCTTGCTTTTAGTAAAGTATATACTTTTGGTCCAACGTTTAGAGCAGAGAATTCAAATACAACACGTCATGCTGCCGAATTTTGGATGGTAGAACCTGAAATTGCTTTTGCTGATATTAATGATATTATTGTTTTAGCTAAAGATATGTTAATTGATGTAGTAAGTTATGTATTAAGACATGGTAAAAAAGAATTAGAGTTTTTAAACTCAGTTAGTGAAATTGATATCATTAGTCGTTTAGAAGATTTAGTTAATGCTAAATTTGAACGTGTAACTTATAGTGAAGCAATTGATTTATTAATTAAAGAAGTAAATGAAAAAGGTGTAAAATTTGAAAATCCAGTAGAGTGGGGAATTGATTTAGCAACAGAACATGAACGTTACTTAACAGAACAAATCTTTAAAGCGCCAGTGTTTGTTACTGATTATCCTCGAGAATTTAAGGCTTTTTATATGAAAGATAATGATGATAATAAAACAGTGGCAGCAACTGACTTATTAGTTCCAGGAATTGGGGAATTAATTGGAGGTTCACAACGTGAAGTGCGTTATGATGTATTATTAGAAAAAATGGATATCTTTAATTTAGATAAAGATGAATATGAATGGTATTTACAATTACGTGAATTTGGTGGTGTAGATCACGCAGGATTTGGTTTGGGGTTTGAACGTCTAGTAATGTATGTTACTGGAATGGAAAACATTAGAGATGTTATCCCATTCCCTCGCACTACGAGAAATTGTGAATATTAGGAGTAATAATGAAAGTACTTGTATCAGATCTTGATGGGACACTAGTTCAAGATAAGAAACTAGATGAATTAGTGTTATTAAAATTAACTAATTTCTTAGAAGAAGGTAATAAATTTATTATTGCAACGGGAAGACCGTATCAGCGAGTAAGACATTTACAAACATTAGCAAAAGCTAGTTATAGTATTTGTTGTAATGGAGCGGCAATCATAGATGAAAATGGTGAAGTAATTTATCACAAGCCAATGAGTAAAGAAGATATAGATAAAATAGTAAATGTATATAGTGATGATTTAACAATGTTTTATTCAAATGGAGTAGATATTTCTAAAATAACAAGTAATGATGAAGTTATAAGCGAAGATACTGTCTTTTTCTCGTTAGGATATAAAGATAAAAGTGTAGAAAAAATTATTAACTTAGAAGAATATATTAATCAATTAGGTTTAAATGTTACTTGTGTAAGAAATGGTCATAATTTAGATATTGGAATTAGTGGTGTTTCTAAAGGAAATGCGATTATGGAATTAGTTAATTTAGGTAAGTTTAAAAAAGAAGAAGTTATGGTAACTGGAGATAACTTCAATGATATAAGTATGATGGAATTATTTGAAGAAAGCTATGCCATTAGCGATGGTGAAGAAGCAGTAAAAGAAATAGCAAAATATCAAGTCAGTGATGTTGGCATGATTATTGACCCGACAGTTGACTGGATTAATTATGAAGTAAATGAGGTTAAATGATAGTTTATACAGCAATTCAACCAACAGGAAATATAACATTAGGAAATTACATTGGCTCCCTAAAAAACTTTGATCAAAGTTTAGAGGGAGCTAATTGTGCTTATTTAAGTGTAGCTGATTTACATAGTATTACAGTAGCTCAAGATCCCAAAGTACTTAGTGAAAATATTAAGCAATTACTTTGTATCTTTTTTGCACTTGGCTTAGATAAAAAAGCAACAATCTTTGTGCAATCAGATGTTAGTGCTCATACAGAACTAACTTGGCCATTATTAACAATTACTAAAATGGGTGAGTTAGAAAGAATGACACAATATAAAGATAAATCACAAAAAACAGATAATGCCGTAGGTTTATTTACTTATCCAGTATTAATGGCAAGTGATATCTTATTATATAACACTACTCATGTACCAGTAGGAATTGATCAAAAACAACACTTAGAATTAACAAGAGATTTAGCAATGCGTTTTAATAGTATGTATAAAAAAGATGTATTTGTTATTCCTAAACCAGTAATTAAAGAACGAGGTGCTAAGATTTATTCACTAACAGATCCAACTAAGAAGATGTCTAAGAGTGATGAAAATCCTAAGAGTTATATAACATTATTTGATGATGCTAAAACAATTGAAAAAAAAATTAAATCAGCAACAACAGATAGTGTTGGAAAAATTAATTTTGATTTTGAAAATCAACCAGGAGTTAGTAACTTACTTGTTATTTATGCTGAATTAAATAACAAAAAAGTAGAAGATATTATGGATGAATTTAAAGGTCAAAATTATGGATTCTTAAAACAAGAGGTAGCTAAATGTATTATTGATCATTTAGCACCAATTCAAGAACAAATTAAATATTATTATGAGAATTTTAATATTATTGAAGATTACTTAAAAGAAAATACCCCGAAAGTAGAAAAAATAGCTAATAAAAAAGTAAAAGAAGTATTAACTACTATGGGAATAAAAGGAGAATAAAATGTTTGATGTAACAATAATTGGAGCAGGTCCTGCAGGACTTACTAGTGCGTTATATACATCACGTGCTGGTTTAAATACTTTAGTATTAGAAAAAGCTGCACCTGGAGGAAAAGTATTTTTAACAGATGAAGTTGAAAACTATCCAGGATTTAAAAAAATCAAAGGTCGTGAATTAGCAAACCAAATGAAAGAATCTTCGCTTGCCTTTGGTGCTAATTACCAATATGGTGATGTAGAAGAAGTAACAGAACTAGATAATGGTAATTATTTAGTTAAAACTAATATGGATGAATATGAAACACGTAGTGTAATTGTTGCAACAGGAATGGTTAACAAAGAATTAGGAATTCCTGGTGAAGTAGAATTTCAAGGACGAGGAGTAAGTTATTGTGCTATTTGTGATGGTAACTTCTTTAAAGAACAAGATGTAGCCGTTATCGGTGGAGGAAATTCTGCACTAGAAGAAGCACTATACTTAGCAGATATTTGTAAAAGTGTAACTTTAATTCACCGTCGTGATGAATTTAGAGCAGAACAATATATTGTTGATAAAGTACTTAAAAAAGAGAATATTAACATTATTTATGATACTGTTGGAGTTGAAGTTAAAGGTGAAGAAGTTGTTAATGGTTTAGTAGTAGAAAATGTTAAAACTAAAGAACAACAAACTCTAGACATAAAAGCAGTATTTATTTATATTGGATTTATTCCAATGACTGGATACTTTGATAACTTAAATATTACTGATGAAAATCATAATATTAAAGTTGATCTTAATATGCGTACAGATAAACCTCGTATTTATGGAGCAGGAGATGTAATTAATAAAGAATTACGACAAATAACTACAGCTGTTAATGATGGAAGTATTGCAGCTCAATCTGCGATTAATGATTTAAAATAATGAAAGTAACACCACTAAAAACATTATTTGCACTATTTTTCCCAATGTTTTTAGCAACAACCCTGCAGCAGTTAAGTTTAACTATTGATAGTGTAATGATTAATCAATACACTGCTGAAGGGACACAAGCGATTGGGATTGCTAGTAGTGTAACAACTATTATTCAACCTGTATTTTTTGCCATAGCAACAGGAGTTAATAGTTTTAGTGTTCAATATTATGCATTAGATAAAAAACATGAGTTAAAACAATTAATGGGGATAGCGGTTAGTATTATCTGTCCTGTTGTCATTGGTTGTTTTTTAGTTTTTTTATTTTTTGAAAAAGACATCATTGGTAGTTTAGTTGATATAAATACTAGTGTAGGTCAATTAACACTAGATTACTTTAGTATTATTAAATGGGTAATATTTTTATCACCATTTGAAATCTTGTTTACAAATCAGTACCGTGCGATTAAAAAACCACACGTAACTTTAGTAATCGGATTTATTCAAATGGTAATAAACTTTATTTTTAATATTATTTTAATTTATGGAGTAGGTGGATATTTAGAATTAGGAATAGTAGGTGCAGCACTAGCTACTTTAATTTCTAAATTAGCTTATATCTTAATTAACTATTTATATTCAATTAAAATTAAATCACCATTTATTGGTAGTGTTAAAGAAATGTTTAGTTTTAACTTTAGTTTCTTAAAAAAAGTAATAATTATTACACTACCACTTGTAATTGTAGAGTTTATGTTTGGATTATCTAAATTTATTTATACTAAGATATTCCTAATTACAGGAGCTCTAGGTTATGGAGCATACATAGTTGCTCAACGTATAAGTATGACGTTTAATGGTTTAGTTATGGCACCAGCTCAAGTAAGTGGAATTGTTATGGGTGAAAAAATAGTTAGTAGAGATAATAATGTAATTCGTAATCAATTAAAAACATTGATTAAGTTTATAGGAATTGTTGGTTTATCATTACTTGCTATTACATTATTTGTTATGCCTAATTCAATTGGTTTATTTAATGTAACAGATAATAATATGATACCGTTAATTAAACAAGTAGTAATTATTAATGGTATCTATATGATTTTAAGAATTCCTGTAGCAAGTATGATTGCGACATTAAAATCTGGTGGAGATAATAGATTTGTTATCTTAATGGATGCAGGAATAAGTTTTATCTTTACTATTCCAATAATGTATTTCTTAGCCATTAAAGGTGTAGGAGTAGTAGGTTTATCACTTGTTATGGTATGTGATATGATAATTAAGATAATAATAGGAACTATTAGAATTAAAACAGATCGTTGGAAAAACGTATTATAGGAAGTATTATGCTATTTGGTTTAGAAAAAGAATGTTTAGTCTTTGATAAAGACTTTAAACCATATGTTCTTGATGAAAATATATTTGATGAAAATACAGAACTTGATTTTTGTGATCATCAAATGGAATTAATTTCAAATGTATGTAGTAGTATTGAAGAACTACATACAACAATGAATGATTTAGCACTAGCTAAATATCCACAGGATGGACAAATTTGGCCAATTAGTCCGATTAATTGTTGTCTAGATTATAGTTTAGTTCATCCTAAATTAACTAATAAAGAATATCATCATTATTTAGTAGATAAATATGATATTAAGATGTTACTTACTAGTGGGATTCATTTTAATGTTAGTGGTTTTAAATCTGATTTAGTAGATATGGCTAAAAAGTTATATGTGGTAGCTCCACTAGTTTTACCATTTTTTAGTTTTTCGCCTATAAAGGAAGATACAAATATTATTTCTAGTAGAAATACTAATCAATATGGATATTATAATGAACAAGATTTTGAGCTTGATTTTAGTTCAATTGATAGCTATTATGCTTCGATTGATAAATTAATTAATGAAGGTAAAATCAGTGCAAATCGAGAGCTATATAGTCGTATTAGAATCAAAAATAGCCAATATTTAGAATTACGCTTCATTGATTTAAATCCTAATTATTTAATAGGTATTAGTTATGAACAATTAAAATTATTAGAAATATTAATTAGATATTTAGATAACCAGGAAATTACTTCCTTTGATTATAAACAAAACGTAAGTAATTTTGATTATGTAGCAAGTAATGGTAGCAATTTAGATATTAATTTAACAATTAATGATAAAGAAGATAGTTTATATAACCATATGATTGAATTATTAAATGAGTTAAGAGAATATGATCATCATATTATTGATATGTTTATTAATCAATTAGAAAACAATAATACTGATAGTATTAATTTCTATCAAGATATTAAAGATAATTATGATTTTAATATTTGTTCTTATGGTAAAAGTCATATGTTTACATTTGCAAACTTTATCGATCCATATCCTGGTTTAAAAATGGAATTATCGACTAAAATATTAATGAATAGTGCGAATAAACTTGATAAACAAGTAGAAGTGTTATCAGAACATAGTAATGTAATTACTATTGATAACAATTTAGTAGTGCAAGCTACTAAAACTAATTTAGATGGATATGCTAATATTGAAATATTAGAAAATAAAAATCTAACAAAATTATTTTTAAATAAATATAATATAAAAACACCTAGTTCGATATTAATTAATCCTAATTCAAAATTAGAATTAGATATGTTTAATAACAAAAAGATTGTTATTAAACCAATAGATACTAATTTTGGAGAAGGAATAACTATTTTAGAAAGTAATCATAATCCTAAACAATTACAACAAGCAATTGATTATGCTTTTAGTTTTAGTAAAGAGGTGTTAATTGAAGAATTTGTTAGCGGTAAAGAATATCGATTCTTAGTAATTGATAATAAATGTAGAAGTATAATTCATCGTGTTGCTTGTAATGTTGTAGGTGATGGAATTCATAGTATTAAAGAATTAATTGATATTAAGAATCAAAACCCACTTCGAGGTTATAAATACAATAAACCACTAGAAAAAATTATAGTTGATGATGCTATGCTTGATATCTTAAAAGAACAAGGACTAACATTAGATAGTGTTGTAAGTAACAATACTAGAGTTTTTTTAAGAAAAACATCTAATGTTAGTACAGGTGGAGACACTTATGAAATGAGTGATTATATCCCTGACTTCTTTAAAAAGGAAGCAGAGAAAGCAGCAAAAGCTCTAGATGTTAAGATTTGTGGAATAGATATGATAATAGAAGATATCTATAGTTATGAATATGGAATTATTGAAGCTAATTTTAATCCAGCTATTCATATGCATGCTTATCCACTAGTAGGTGTAAGTAAAGATGTAACTTATGATATAATTAATTTGTTAGACAAAAATAATTAGGAGTAGTAATGTTATCAATAAATAAGTATATAGATCATACTAATTTAAAAGCAGATATAAGTAAAGATGATTTAATTAAATTAATTAATGAAGCTAAAGAATATAACTTTTGTAGTGTATGTATTAATCCTAGTTTAGTTAAACAAGCAAGTAGTCTTTTAGAAGATAGTGATGTAAAAGTGTGTAGTGTTATTGGTTTTCCACTAGGAGCTAATACTACAAGTACTAAGGTCTATGAAGCTAAAGAAGCTGTAGCAAATGGTGCTGATGAAATTGATATGGTTATTAATATATCTAAATTAAAAGATAAAGATTATGATTATGTATTAGATGAAATTAAACAAATCAAAGCAGCTATAGGTGATACTGTATTAAAAGTTATTATTGAAACATGTTTATTAACTAATGAAGAAAAAATTAAAGCATGTGAGATAGTATCAAACTCAGGTGCTGAGTTTATTAAAACATCAACAGGTACTTCAACTGGCGGAGCTAGTGTTGAAGATATAATGTTAATCAAAGAACATGTTACTGATGATGTTTTAATCAAAGCAGCTGGTGGAGTTAGAAGCTATTTTGATGCCATCAACATGATTGAAGCAGGAGCTAGTAGAATAGGAACAAGTGGAGGAGTAAGCATCGTTAACGGATGTGAACATAACAATGGATACTAAAAATTTAGGATTACATTTAGACTTATACCAAATCAATATGGCTTATTCTTATTTTTTAGAAAATAAGCAAGATACTGTTGCAACATTTGAAGTGTACTTTAGAGAAAATCCGTTTAATGGAGGGCACTGTGTTTACGTTGGAAATAGAAGATTATTAGAAGTTTTAGAAAGCTTTAGTTTTTCTAAAAAAGATATAGAATATCTAAAAACTATCGGTAATTATAATGATGAGTTTTTAGATTATTTACAAAACTTTAAATTTAGTGGTAACATTTATGCTCCTAAAGAAGGAGAAATTATTTTTGCTAATGAACCAATAGTATTGGTTCAAGCTCCAATAATTGAGGCTCAATTACTAGAAACAATTATTTTAAATGTACTTAATTATCAAATCTTAGTAGCAACTAAAGCTAGTAAGATTAGAAATGCAACTAATAAAGCATTATATGAATTTGGTGCTAGACGTGGTTATGAAACACAAGCTAGTCTTTGGTGTGCTTATGCTAGTATTGTTGCTGGTTTTGAAGCAACAAGTCTAGTATCAGCAGGAAAAAAGTTTAATATTCCTGTAGTAGGAACTCATGCCCATTCTTTTATTCAAATGCATGATAGTGAGTATGATGCTTTCTATAATTATGCAAAAACATTTAATAATGTTACATTCTTAGTAGATACTTATAATGTTGAGAAATCAGGTATTCCTAATGCGATTAAAGTAGCAAACGAATTAAAAGGTAAGTTTAATTTTAATGCAATTAGAATTGATAGTGGAGATTTAGCCAAACTTAGTAAGAAAAGTCGCAAATTGTTAGATGATGCTGGATTTAGCGATGTTAAAATCATGGTAAGTAATGATTTAGATGAAGAAGTAATTAGTGATTTACAAGAACAACAATCTCCGATTGATGCTTATGGGATTGGTACTAAACTAGTATCGTGTGGAGATGAAACTAGTTTAGGAGCAGTTTATAAATTAGTTAACATCAAAGATAAAAGTGGTAGTAAAGATGTAATTAAGTTATCTAATACAAGAGCTAAAACAACAACACCAGGAATTAAAATTCCTTACCGTTTATCAAAAGATAATCAAGCGGTATGTGATATTATAGCACCGTTTGATTATCAATTTGATAATAAAACAACAATTTATAATGATGATTTTGTATTAGGTAAAAAAGATTATGAATTTGATGAGTCTAAACCATTATTAACTCCATTAGTTGTAAATGGTGTTAGTAATGATATATTTGATGCTCATGAAGCTAAAGAATATAATCAAGAACAACTAAATCACTTCAATGATGTGTATTTACGTTGTTCTAGACCAGAAATTTATCCAATTGGTTTGTCAAAAGAGATAAAAGAATTAAAAATTAAATTAATTAAAGAAAAAGAGGAATAATGAAAATATGTTTATTTGGTGGAACATTTGATCCACCTCACATTGGTCATCATAATATAATCAACAATTTACTTATCAAAAACTATGATAAAATCATAGTTATGCCAACAGGAGATGTCAATTATAAGCAAGTTTTAACAGATAAACAAATTAGATTAGAAATGGTACGTATTTGGGTAGATAGCTTTAAAGATAATCGTTTAGAAGTAGATGATTTTGAAGTTAATCACTGTCAAATATCAACAACTGAACAAACGATTAAATATTTAAAAGAAAAATATCCAAATGATGAAATATATATGGCTATAGGATATGATAGTTATATTGATTTGGAAAATTGGGATAATTATGATTATCTAAAAGATAATGTTAAGTTTGAAGTATATAATCGTGATGGGAGTATAGAATTTAATGGAGATAATATAGATGTATCATCAACATCTTTAAGAAAATTATTTAATCCAGAATTAGTACCACAATCAGTATTACCACTGATTGTGGAAAAACAAATCTATGATCTTCAACCATTTATTGTCAGTTATGAACAAGTTAAACCAACAATAAATATAGTTGAAGAGATAGAAAAAAGAAAAAACTTTATTAAGCAAACTCTAGTAACATCACATCAAAAAGCATTAATTTTAGGTATATCTGGTGGTCAAGATTCCACTCTTACAGCTAAACTAGCAAGTTTAGCTATTGATGAGTTAGGTAGAGATTACACACTATATCTAGTAAGATTACCGTATAAAGTACAAAAAGATGAAGATGATTGTCAAGATGTATTAAATTGGATTGATAATAAACAAACTGTTGTTTATAATATTGAAGAAGCAACAGAAGTTGTTAATCGAGATGTAAATAATACTAGTGACTTTAATAAAGGAAACATTAAAGCAAGAATGCGTATGATTTATCAATATGCTCTTGCTGGTGAAGTTTCAGGATTAGTATTAGGTACAGATCATAGTAGTGAAAATATTACTGGATTTTTTACAAAACACGGTGATGGAGCTAGTGATTTAAACCCTTTATTTGGTTTAAATAAACGTCAAGGTAAAATGTTATTAAAACATTTAGGGTGTCCTAGTCATTTATATGAAAAAGTACCAACCGCAGATTTAGAAGAAGATAAACCACAACTTCCAGATGAAGTTAGTTTAGGTGTAACTTATGATCAACTTGATGATTATTTAGAAGGTAAACAAGTTGATATAAAAGTTAAAATAAGAATAGAACAATTATTTGTTCGTTCAATGCATAAAAGAATGGTTAACAATTATCAATAAAAAATCAGGAAATTAGTTCCTGATTTTTATTTAACTGTAAATTCTTGATTTATATTTATCATCTCACTACCATCTTGGGGTGTGTAGTTAATTGATAAAAAGTATTGACCTGGATCTTTAGGTACATAGATAAATTCATAACTACCTTCTAAATATGGTTTTAATGTTGTTTCCATTTTAGAGTTATTATTATGTTTATTATATAATTTTACATCAATATTACCTAAACTCTTTTTTTTACCATAATATTTAGATGTAATCTTAAAAGTTAATGGTGAGTTGATATTAAATTCTCCTGACTTATCAACATTAAAACTATATTTTTTAATTGTAAAGAAATTTAAAAACAATAAAGCTAATAAACCGATTATTAATATCTTTTTAATTTGTCCTTTATTCATAGTTCTCCTTATTTAAATTATACTAAATTTATATACAAAATAAGTAACTAATACTTATTAATTTATTGTTAGTGACAAAAACTTATGTTTTTGTCACATAATAATAGGTATAATTACCTTGATAAATAGAAAGGAAGATATTATAAAGAAGTTAATAAGTATAATTACTATGTTATTAGTAGAAATAAGTATTAGTGGATGTGGTAGTAGTGTAGCTACTGAAGTTACAGTAGAACCAACAGGAGAACTTCAAATCTTAACAGTGGGGAAAGATATTGCTGAAGGAACTTATACTTACGAAGTAAGTGGTAGTGACGAAATCGTTGGAGGAGTTATAACAACTCCTGGAAGTTTAGATTATGATACTCTTGTGAACAAAAAACTAGTAGGCGCAACTTCGTATGAACTACCAAAACATATAATACTTTCAGAAGGTAATGTAATATTAATTAAACCTTCTTCTGAAAATGATACTGTAACAATCAAACAAAAATAATTAATAAATAATTGATATATAAGACTAAACAATAAGTTTAGTCTTTTTTTATTGAAAGGAAGTGATAAAGTGAGTGTGATTACTTATTTTACTAGATGGTTTCAATGGATGATATATGAGTTCTTTGGTTTGATAATCATGTACTGTGATATTATCTTAACTAATATGGGTAATTGTGCTAAAGGATTGATCAGTTTTTTAGTAAACAATGAATTTGTTAATACTGTTCAAAACAATTTACAAGATTTTATGTGGATTTTACTCCCTGTAGTTATTGGGGTGGATTTGCTTATTATTTGGTCTTAATGAAACTAGATGAAGTACCAAAAGTCTATAAAGGACTTTGGTACTTTTTGGTAGTCATTGTTTGTATGAATCCACTAGTTGGATGGTTACAAGAGATGACGATAGAAGCAACTAATGTTGCTCCAGAATTAGAAGGACAAGAAATTAAGGAAAATGGGCTGTTGGAGTTCACGTTTTTACAATATTTAGTAAAGATTTGTTTTTGAAGACGGTTTATGGAGTAGTTAACTACTTAAAAGCTCCAGGTGGAGGCACATATTCATTAATACCTAAGGAGACAGATAATGGAAGACAGTAATAATTGCTCCTAATGAACAAATTAATGCACAGATAATGTAGTTGCTACAAGATATATGAATACTGGATGTGTAGTAAAAGGAATAACAACCCAAGATATTTACTGGTATGAAGCTAGTAAATATGTACTTAAATGAGATTTAGTACCATCACTTTATGGTCTTGTTTAAGCAATACATTATATTATTAAAAGTCCCTATTATAAAGCACTTTTAATTTTCGGTTAATTTTGGTTAAAAATTATTTTGTAATTTTTAACCAAAAAAGGGTCTAACAATAGTGTAAGGAGTAAAAAATGAAGACATCAACCTTTGTAACAAACTTAATAATAGAAGCTAGTAAATTACAAGCTTCAGATATTCACTTTCAAGCAATAGAAGATAAAGTTCGAATTCTATTTAGAATTCAAACAGAATTATCTTTTCAAAAAGAGATAAGTGAAGAGTTATATATTAAAGTATTAAGATATATAAAATTTAAAACAAGATTAGATATATCTAATACTATAACACCCCAAGATGGAGCGTTTAGTTTATCTTTTGATGATAAAAAATTATTTATAAGAATTTCAACCATGCCTGCAGTTAAATTAGAAAGTTTAGTAATTAGGATATTACCTGATGAACAATATGATAGTTTTGAAGAGATATCTCTATATCCAGAGGATTTAGAGTTAATGTATCAAACACTATCAGAGCAAAACGGATTATTTATTTTTACAGGACCTACTGGTAGTGGTAAAACTACTAGTATGTATAGTATCTTAAATAAATTAGCAACCGATGATAATAAAAAGATATTAACATTAGAAAATCCAGTAGAAATAATTGATAATAATCTAGTTCAAATTAATATTAACGAAGAATTAAATATTACATATAGTGATGGATTAAAATATGCTCTTCGTCAAGATCCAGATATTATCATGATTGGAGAAATACGTGATGAAGAGACAGCTAGAAATGTATTTAGGGCAGCTCTTACAGGTCATACTGTTATATCAACAATGCATACAAAAGATAAATATGGAGTAATTGAAAGATTTCTAGATTTTGGTTTTTTACAAAGTGAAATCCAATCAGTACTTATTGGAGTAAGTAACCAACGATTAGTAGTAGACAAAGATGATAATACTAAATCATATTATGATTATGCTATTAATCAAGATTTAGAAAAACTAATTAAAACTAAAGAGAAAGTAGATATCTATGATAAACTTAAAAAACTTAAACAAAAAGGTATTATCAAATAAAAGAAGAAGTTTAAAAGATCAATTAGTAATCTTAGAAAATATTTCTTTATTTCTAAATCGAGGATATTCCCTAACTGATACCCTTAACTTGCTTAAGTATCGTTATGATCTAGAAGATTATATCCTCGATTTAGAAGAAGGATATCTATTTAGTGAAATACTAGCAAAACATAAATTTGATAAAGATATATTATTAGTATTAGAAATTGCAGAAACAAGTGGTAATTTAAAACTAGGTGTTGAAAATAGTTATCTAATTATTAAACAAAAAATAAAAAATAAAGAAGAATTAATCAGAATGATTAAATATCCAATACTATTATGTATTATAGCAATGGGTGCTTTAGGTTTTGTTTCCTTATTTTTAATTCCTCAATTCGAAAGTATTTATATTAACTTTGGAATTGAGGATAATAAAACAATAACTTTCTTATTTTCTTTAATTAGAAATTTACCACTTATTATATTTATAATCCTAATTATCTTAGTTATATTATTTATCAGATTCTTAAAACAAGATGAATTAAAACGGTTAAAGTTTTGTCTTACTAATAGATTGGTTAAAAAATCATATAAGATGCTTTATAATCATATCTTTACAATTAACTTAGTAAACTTACTTAAAGTAGGTTTAAAACTAGATGAAATATTTATTATTTTATCTAAACAAAAATATAATTTATTATTACAAAAAGAAAGTAATAAAATTCTAAATAAATTAGAAGAAGGATTACAATTATATGAATGTTTAGATGATAAATTATATTCTAAAGAATTAATTATGTTAATTAAGGAAGGGGAAACATTTTCTACATTATTACATAATTTAGATAATTATGTCGTGTTTCTAACACAAAAACAAGAAGAAAAAACTAAAAAGATGCTTTTTATCATCCAACCAATATTTTATTGTTTCTTTGGTTTATTAATAGTATTATTATATGCTACTATTTTTGTTCCAATGTTTGAAATGATGGAAAGTCTTTAAGGAGAAATATGAAATTTTTAAAAAATGAAAAAGGATTTACATTGCTAGAAATGTTAATGGTAATGTTTATTATTGCAGTTTTATTATTACTAACAATCCCTAATATTACAAAACATAAAGAAAGTGTTGATGAACGAGGTTGTCAAACCTATGCTGATACTGTACAAACACAAGTAAGTGCTTATGAAATGGTAGAAGGAAAACTACCTGGTAGTTTAGAAGAATTAGTATCAGCTGGTTATATTCCATCAACTACATGTAATGATGGAACAACACTTTCTTTAAATGGTAGTGAAGTTAATGTTAACGAATAATAAAGCTTATACAATGTTAGAGATGATTATAGTTATTATGATTGTCTCTATTATTATTTTTGTTAGTAGTGTAAGTATTAATCATTATCAAACAAGTAATCAGTTAAACCAAGTAGCTAAAATGATTGGTAGTAAGTATAATCTAACTAAAAACTATGCTCAAATTAATAATAAGAAATGTAGTATTAGTTTAGAAAAGCCAATGTTAATCACCACATGTGGTGATAAACAATTATCTTCGTATTCTTATCCTAAGAATATGAGTGTAACTTCTAACTTTGAAAATAATACAATTAGTGTTAATAAAAAAGGACATGTAAGTAGAGCAGGGACAATAACGATTAAATTAAATAATAAAGAAAAACAAATGACTATTGGTGTCGGAAAAGGTGATTATGATATCAAATAATAAAGGATTTGTATTATATGATGCAATTGTTAGTATTATGTTAATTACTAGTAGTATGTTATTTTTTAACCAAGTATTTATTATTAATTCTAAACAAAATATAAAAGCTCAAGATAAAAGTTTAGTAATTAATGCAATGTATTATGGAATTGATAATGAATATAAAGATACTACTTATAACGAAGTAGAGCTATTTAATGAAGAAGGAAATTATTGTGGGAAAAAAGATGAAGTCAAAATATGTATTATTAAATAATAAAGGATATACATTACTTGAATGTATAATGGGAATGTTTGTATTATCATTTGTGGTAATTATGTTAATGTTTATGATTCAAGTAATGTATAAAAATAACGTTAATAATTATTTTAATCGTAATATTACTAGTTTAGTAAATACACTAGAATCTGATTTTTTAGCAGCTAAAAAAGCTGATGTAAAATTAGGAATTTTGGATCTAGAAGTATTAGAAGAAAATAAAACTATTAGTTATGTATGTAGTAGTGATAAATTAGTTAGAAGAGTAAACTATTTAGGTGGAGAAACAGTTATTAGTGATTTGGATAGTTGTCATATTTTTAACAAAGATGATAACATCTTTGTTAAATTAAAATATAAAGATAAAGTAAAGGAAATTTATGTGGGCAAAGCTAAAATGTAGAAAAGCGTTTTTTATGCCAACAATAGTAGTTTATTTAATCTTTTTATTTTCTTTTATTGGTTATCAAGTAATCGAAGTATGTGATTATATGCAACTAGTAAAACAACAAGAAACAGCTCTACAGTTATATAGTATTAGACAAAAAGTAATTGATTATGTTAAAAAAGATATGAAAAATCAATATCAAGATTTTTGTATTATACCTACAACCTACAAAACTCTTGATATTGCCGGTAATAATGTTCATATTAAACAAAACTGTTTAAGAAAACGACCACACCAAAGTTTAGTACCATTATTACCAGAATATAAAAGCATGAAATCATTATATGAACTACTTTATACAGGACCTAATCAAATATCTAAAGTTAATCTAGACTCTAAACGAGTACTAATTACAAGTTTAGCAACACTACAAATTAATAATGAATGGATAGGAGCTCCAATAGATATGGACATAGTAAATCCCCTTGAATGGCCTCGATATAGTGCCATTCAAGGACTAGGTTATTTAGAAGTCTATACAATTGATATTAAGTTTAATGATGAGAACTATGATATGATCTTTATCGTTGATATCGATAATGATAAAATAACTAATGTGTTCTTTACATAACAATTAACAACATATCCAGTAATAGAGTATGGTATAATATAGATGAAAAAGTAGAAGTACCTGGATATTAACGGGGAAATAAAAAAGAGTTAAAGGGATCCCCCTTTTTTTTGTTTAAAGGATGTCAATGAAATTATATTCGAGAAACGAGGAAATACTAAATACATTATCACATTTTGTTGGTGTAATAATTGGTATTTGTTTACTACCAATTATTACAACTAGTGATATAAATTATAATCTTAAGGTAGTAGAGATAATCTATACTATAGGTTTAATCTTAATGTTTTTAAGTAGTAGTATTTATCATTATTTAGGTATAAATTACGATAAACACAAAAACATCTTACCATTATTTAAAAGAATAGATCATGCGATGATTTTTGTGTTTATCTTTTTAACTTACTTACCATTTAATATGTATCTTGATACTACTAAAGCTAAAATTATTCAATTAATAGTAGGAATAGTTTGTTTAGTAGGTATTATCTTAAAAATATTTTTAGCAGGTAAGTTTAAAAAAGTATTTACCTTAATTTATATTATTGTTGGTTGGGCTGCTATTTTTGAAATTAATGATTTATATACTATGATTAATCATATAAGTTTATTATTTTTAGTATTAGGAGGAATAACTTATACAATTGGAGCATTATTTTATGCATTTGCTAAATTCAAATATCATCATTTTGTTTGGCATTTATTTGTTTTAGTTGCATGTTTCTTACAATTTATAGGGGTATACTTATTATATGAGTAAAAAGTTATTAACAATAAGTTATGATGGGTCAAAGTACCAAGGATATGGAACTCAACCCCATCATAAAACAGTTCAAGATACATTGGAATTGAACTTAGAAAAAATGTTTAATACTAAAATTAAAACAATAGCTAGTAGTAGAACAGATAGAGGAGTTCATGCCCTAGATCAAAAAGTAATGATTAATATAGATAATGATATAACTAATAATCAACTTAAAAAAGGATTAAATTCACTTTTACCTAATTCTATTGTAGTAGAAGATATAATAGATGTTAACGATGATTTTCATCCCCGTTTTTTGGTAAAAGAAAAAACATATAAATATATTATTAGTTCAAAGTTATCACCATTTAATGGAGCATATAAGACTTATTATCCTTATCCATTAAATGTTGATACAATGATTGAAGCATCAAGTGTCCTTATAGGAACACATGATTTTTCATCATTTTGTGCGGCTAAAACTGAAGTAGAAGATAAAGTAAGAACTATATATGATATTAATATTATTAGAGATAAAGATGATATTATTATCACAATTACAGGTAATGGATTTTTATACAACATGATTAGAATTATCGTTGGTACTTTAATTGAAGTTGGAAATGATAAATTAAGTAAAGAAGAATTAAAAGAAATTCTAGAAAAAAAAGATCGTAAGTATGCTAAAAAGACATTTCCACCAAATGGTCTATATTTAGTAAATATTAAGTATTAATTTGCTATAATAAATTATAGGAGTCAAAATGAAGAAATTAAGTATACTATTAATGTTAACGTGTTTTGTGTTAAGTGGATGTGGTAGTGCCAAAACAGTTAATGATTATCCATTTTCAATGACTTTTAGTCAACTTAATTTAGATAACTCAGAAGCTAAGTTCATAGTTACTGGTTTACCTAATGAAGAAGAGTGGAATCAAATACCAACAGTAATTGTTGATAGTCTAAAAGCACAAAACATTAAAGCGAATACTCGTATCAATGTAAGTGTTGCTAGTGAGAGTATTGGTGGACAAATTCTAGATTTTGGAAAATGTGTTTATGAAAATGGAGATATTGTTGAAAATAATTTAGTTAATATTGAAAAAGAAACATATATGCGTTTTATTAGTTAATAAAGGAAGTGTTATGAAAAAATTATTTGTAAGTTTATGTGCATTAGTTTTAGTACTAGCAGGTTGTGGTAGTAGTGCTAAAGAACCAAGTGATGCTAATAATCCAGTAGCAACGATTGAAGTTGAAGGGTATGGGACAATGACGTTTGAGTTATTTACTGATACTCCAGAGAGTACTAATAACTTTATTAGTTTAGCAAACTCAGGATTTTATAATGGTTTAACTTTCCACCGTCTTGTTAAAGACTTTATGATTCAAGGTGGAGATCCAGCAGGTGATGGAACTGGAGGTCCTGGTTATAGCATTAAAGGTGAGTTTAACAAAAACGGAATTAGAAATGATCATACTCATGATGTTGGAGCTCTAGCTATGGCTAGAAGCCAAGATAATGATAGTGCAGGTTCGCAATTCTATATTGTAACTGGAGGAACTGCTAAACAATTAGATGGTAATTATGCTGTGTTTGGTCAAATGTTAACTGGTCAAGATGTATTAAAAAAATTAAATAACGCTAGTGTAGATGTTAATACTGAATTATTAACACCACCAATTACAATTACTTCAGTATCTGTTGATACGAAAGGGCAAACTTATCCAGAACCAAATAAACTTGAAGATAAGTAAAAAGTTGGTAAAAAAGTGTTATAATATATGTGAAAAAGAAGTGGGAAACCACTTCTTATTTAATGAAAGGGTATAATGAAAAACTTAAATCAAGATTTAATTAATTTAATAACTAAAAGTGGTTATATCGTTTATGATATTGAATTAGATAAAAAAAGTAAAGTTTTATCAGTTCTAGTTGAATTACCTGAAGGAAGAATTTCTTTAGATGATTGTATAAAAGTAAGTGAGATTGTTAATAACTATTTAGATAGTAATGAAATTAGTGAAGAAGAGTACTTACTTGATGTATGTTCGCCAGGAATTGAACGACCACTTAAGACTAAAGAACATTATCAAAAACAATTAAATCATATGATTGAAGTTAATTTATACAAAAAACATTCAGAGTTAGGGCAAAAAAAAATTAAAGATATTTTAAATGCTGTTGATGATAATGGAATAACAATTGGTAAGTATGTTATATCATTTAACGAAATAAGTAAAGCAAATGCAGTTTATGAAGGAGAAAAATAATGACAAAGAATCAAAAAATATTTGCTAGTATCGATGCATTAGTCGAAGCTGAATCAATTGATAAGGAATTAGTAGTGGAGGGTTTAGAAGAAGCAGTTGCTATTGCTTGTCGTAAATACTATGGAATTGAAAATGTAGTAGTTAATTTTGATACACAAACTAAACGTATTAAAATTTCAGGAACAAAAGAAATTGTTGATCAAGAAGTATTAGGAGAAGCTTTTGATCCAATGGTTCATATTGATATTAATGAAGCTAAATTAGAAAAATCAACTGCTAAAGTTGGTGGAGAAATTAAATATCGTTTAAAATTAGAACCAGAATTAATGGATCGTTCAACAATTGCTACAGCTAAACAAGTATTTAGACAAAAATTAAGAGAAGCTAAGTATAAAAAAATTGTTGCGGATTATGGAGATAAAGTTGGTGAAATTGTTTTAGGTAACTTAGAAGAAGAAAAAAACAAATTCATGTACTTTAAATTACCTGGTAATATTGAAGCAGTACTTCCTGAAAAATTACAAGCAACTAATGATAATATTAAACCAGGAACACCAATACCTTTAGTAATTGAAAGAATTGAACCACAATCTAAAAAAGGACCAAAAGTAATTGTTTCACGTGCTAGTAAAGTGTTAGTAGAAACAGAATTAAAGAAAATTATTCCTGAAATTGCAAATGGATTGATTGAAATCAAATCTATTGCTAGAGATGCCGGAAACAGAAGTAAAGTATCTGTAGCAGCAGGTAGTAATGTTACTGAAGGTGAATATGTTGATGTTATTGGTACAGTCATTGGTACAAGTGGTAACCGTATTAATGAAGTTAAACGTGCTTTAGGTGGGGAAAACATTGATTTAATTGAATGGTTTGAAGAACCTACATTCTATGTATCAAATGCTTTAGCACCAGCTTTAGTTACTGCTGTACAAATTTTAGATGAAGAAGCTAAATTAACACGTGTAATTGTACCAGATGATCAATTATCATTAGCTATTGGTCAAAAAGGTCAAAATGTTAGATTAGCATCACAACTAACTGGATGGAAAATTGATATTGAAAGCGAAAGTGATGCACAAGCTGCAGGTATAGATTATGAAGACGACATCATTTAGAACATGTGTTGTTTGTCGTAAAAAAGAAGAACCTTGGAATTTTATTAGAATTACTCGTGTTAATAACAAGTGGTTTATAAACAATGATAATAAATTACAAGGAAGAAGCATTTATCTACACAAAGATATTGATCATATTAATCGTTTTAAAAATCAAAAACAACGTTTTAATATAAATGATGAAAACTTTGAGTGTTTAATTAAAGAGTTAGAAAATTTATTATGAGTAAAATATATAATTTAATTGGTTTAATGTATAAAGCTAAAAAAATAATTATGGGCTATGAAAATATCTTAAATGCTATCTATCAAGATAAAGTAGAAGCAATTATAGTTGGTAGTAGTGCATCTTTTAATTCAATTAAAAGAATTCAAGATAAAGCTAAAACTTATAATATAGATATTTATTTAGTTGATGAAACTAATAAAACTATAGCCTCAATTATTAAAAAAGAAAAAGTTAAAATGATTGCTATAACTGATAGTGGGTTTAGTAATAAGATTAAATCATTAGCAAAAGGAGAATAACAATGGCAAAGATTAGAATTTATGAATGGGCAAAACAAAATGGTAAGCGTTCAGTAGAAGTAGTAAAATTATTACAACAAAATGGTCATAAAGTAAGAAATCATACTTCAACAATTGAAGAAGATATTTTAAAACAATTATTTAATGTAGATGAAAGTGAAGAAAGAGAAATTACTACAATTAAAAAAACTAGTAATACTAGCAAAAAAGATCAACCTAATAATGTAGGTAATAAAAATAATAAAGAACGTACTAACAACAAAAAAGATAATAAACAAAACAATAACAATACAAAAAATAATGATCATAATAATAACAATAATAAAGTTCAAAGAAACAATCAAAATAACAAACCACAAGATGTTAATGTAGCAGCTCCTGCTAGTGTTGATAGTGGTAAGAAAAATACAAGAAACAATAACAATAAACATGATCATAAGCATAATAATGATAAATTTGACCGTTTTGCTCAATTTGATAAACAAGATCAATCACAAACATTAGTTGATCATAAAACAAGAACGCAACTTAAAAAAGAAGCTCGTTTAGAACGCGAAAAAGAATTAAAAGAACAAACTACAGTTGTAACTTGGTCTGATGATATGACTGTTAATAAGTTTGCAAGTATATTAGAAATTCCTGCTAATGACATTATTGCTAAATTATTTGAATTAGGAATTATGGCAACATTAAATCAATTAATCGATAAAGAGATTGCTGAAATTTTATGTACAGATTATAATGTAGAAATTAAAGATGATGATTCTAACCAAGAATATGAATTTGAATCTTTAATTCCAGAATATAGCGATGAAGATCGTGTTAAACGACCACCAATTGTAACTATTATGGGACACGTAGATCATGGTAAAACTACATTATTAGATACATTAAGAAAAACTAATGTAACTGATAAAGAAAGTGGAGGAATTACTCAACACATTGGTGCTTACCAAATTAATAAAGATGGTAAAGTAATTACCTTCTTAGATACACCAGGACATGCTGCCTTTTCTGCAATGCGTGCCCGTGGTGCTAACATTACAGATATTACTGTCTTAGTAGTAGCAGCAGATGATGGTGTAATGCCCCAAACAAAAGAAGCATTAGCTCATGCTAAGGAAGCTAAAACACCATTAATTGTTGCTGTTAATAAAATAGACAAACCAGAAGCTAATCCTGATAAAGTAATGAGTGAATTAGCAGAACTTGGAGTTTTAGCAGAAGAATGGGGAGGAGATACTCCATTTGTTAAAATTTCTTCTAAAACTGGAGAAGGTATTGATAACTTAATTGAATATATTGATGTAATTGCTGATATGCATGAATATAAAGCAATGGCAGATGTGCCTGGTTATGGTACTGTTATTGAAGCACAAATTGATAAAGGTAGAGGTCCTGTTGCAACAATCTTAGTTCAAGAAGGGGTTGTTAATATGGGTGATTCAATTGTTATTGGTCATACATGGGGAACTATACGTAAGATGGATGATGAATTTGGAAAAACATATAAACAAGCTACAGCATCAATGCCAGTGCAAATCATGGGACTTAAATCAGTACCAGATGCTGGGGATAAATTTGTTGTGTTACCTAATGCTAAAGAAGCACAAGCAATTGGAGAAAAACGTAGTGAAATTTATGCTCAAAAATCTAGAAATAATGCTCATGTAATGAGTTTAGAAGAATTAAATATGCGTATTGCTGAAGGTGATGTTAAAGAACTTCCAATTGTACTTAAAGCAGATGTACAAGGTAGTGTAGAAGCATTAGCTAAAGCATTAGAAGACATTGAAGTAAATGGAGTTAGAGCTCGTGTTGTTTATAAATCAGTAGGTGCAATTAATGAAAGTGATGCGATGCTTGCAAGTACTTCAGAAGCAATCTTAATTGGATTTAATGTACGTCCAGATAACATTGCTCGTCAAGTAATTGAAAATGAAGGAATTGAATTATTACTAAATAATGTAATTTATAAAATTATTGAAGAAATTGAGGATTCAATGAGTGGGATGCGTGATAAAAAATATCGTGAAGAAATCATTGGATATGCAGATGTACTTGAAATCTTTAAAATTTCAGGAGTTGGTAAAGTACTAGGTGCTGAAGTTAGAGAAGGTAAAATTACAAATGAAAGTAAAATTCGTCTAATCCGTGATGGTATTGTTGTTTATGATGGAGAAATTGGTCAATTAAAACGTCATAAAGATGAAGTTAAAGAAGTAGTAGCAGGTCAAGACTGTGGTATTAGTTTTAAAGATTTTGATGATGTTAAAAAAGGTGATCAAATCGAAAGTTATATCGAAGTAGAAGAATTAGAATAAAGTAAGGACAATTATGAAAGAATTAGATAAAAAATTTAATCATCAAGAAGTAGAACAAGGTAAATATGATAAATGGTTAGAAAAGAAATTATTTAATGCTAACACTAAAAGTGATAAAAAACCATATTCAATCATTTTACCACCACCTAATGTAACTGGGAAGTTACATTTAGGTCATGCTTGGGATGGTACAATGCAAGACATTCTAATTCGTTATAAGCACTTACAAGGTTATGAAACTATGTGGATCGCTGGGATGGATCATGCTGGTATTGCCACACAAGCTAAAGTAGATGAACGTCTAAGTGGTATGGGGATTTCTCGTTATGATTTAGGGCGTGAAGGATTCTTACAAAAAGCTTGGGAGTGGAAAGAAGAATATGCTTCAATTATACGTCAGCAATGGGGTAAAATGGGATTTGCCCTTGATTATTCTAAAGAAAAATTTACTCTAGATGAGGATGTAAACAAAAAAGTAAAAGAAGTATTTGTTAAATTATATGAAAAAGGATTAATTTATCAAGGATACAGAATTACTAACTGGGATCCTGCAGCTAAAACTGCTTTAAGTGATATTGAAGTAATTTATAAAGAAGTAGAAGGTAAGTTTTATCATCTAAAATACTATTTAGAAGATAGTGATACTTATTTAGAAGTAGCTACTACTAGACCAGAAACTTTATTTGGAGATAAAGCAGTAGCAGTTCATCCAGATGATGAAAGATATAAAGACTTTATTGGTAAAAATGTTATTATTCCAGGAACTGATATTAAAATACCAGTAGTAGCTGATGAATATGTAGAAATGGAATTTGGTACAGGAGTTGTTAAAATTACTCCAGCTCACGATCCAAATGACTATGAAGTTGGTTTAAGACATAATTTAGAGATGCCAATAGTAATGAATCTAGATGGAACAATGAATGAGTTAGCTGGTAAATATAATGGTTTAGATCGTTTTGAATGTCGTAAACAATTAATTAATGATTTACAAGCAGCTAATTTAGTAATTAAAATTGAAGATTATACTCACAATGTAGGACACTCTGAACGTACAGGAGTAGTAGTTGAAACAATTTTATCCAAACAATGGTTTGTTAAAATGGAAGAATTAGCCAATAATGCCATTAAATATCAAGAAAGGGAAGATAAAATTAATTTCTATCCACAACGTTTTGAAAAAACATTTATTCAATGGATGGAAAACATACAAGATTGGTGTATTTCACGTCAATTATGGTGGGGGCATCAAATTCCTGCGTGGTATCATAATGAGACTGGAGAAGTCTACGTAGGAGTAAATCCACCAAGTGATGTAGAAAACTATACCCAAGATCAAGATGTACTTGATACTTGGTTCTCTTCAGCATTATGGCCAATGGCAACAACTATTTGGCGTGAAGATAATGAAGATATGGATAAATTTTATCCAACTAATGTATTAGTAACAGGTTATGATATTATTTTCTTTTGGGTAAGTCGTATGATTTTTCAAGCCATTGAATTTAGTGGTCAAAAACCATTTGATGATGTATTAATTCATGGTTTAATTAGAGCTAGTGATGGACGTAAGATGTCTAAGAGTTTAGGTAATGGGATTGATCCAATGGATGTAATTGAGTCTCATGGTGCTGATGCACTTCGTTTATTTTTAATTGGAAACTCAGCACCAGGTTTAGATTTACGTTATTCAGAAGAAAAATTAGATGCTAGTTGGAACTTCTTAAATAAAGTGTGGAATGTTAGTCGTTTTGTATTACAAAATACACAAAATATTGATGATTTGACAATTAATGAAAGTTTATTAGATGATGCTGATTATTATATTATTAAACAATATAATGAAGCTGTTGAAAAAATTAATTACTATATGGATAAATATGAATTTGGTGAAGTATCTAAATATTTAATTAACTTTATTCGTGATGAATTTAGTTCATGGTATTTAGAGGTTGCTAAAATTTATTTTAACCAAGAAGATGAAGTAAGTACGAATAAGAAAAAGTTATTAAAAACTTTACTTATTAATAGTATTAAATTAATGCATCCATTTACTCCATTTATTAGTGATGAGATTTATAGTGCAATTACTAATGAAGAGATTTATGATGCCCATTGGCCAGAAGTAATTGACTTTAATGACCAAAAAGCATTAGAACGTTTTAACTTAATTAAAGATATGATTATTAATATTCGTAACTTTAGAGAGCAAAACGAAATTAGTGTTAAACAAGCAGTTGATATTATCATTGAAAGTGAAGAAGATTTAAGTCCTGATTATGATATTATTAAACGTTTAGCCAATGTTAATCAAGTTTTAACTAATGTTAGTGATCAAAATGTAGTAAGTTTTGTATATGGTAATGCTAGTATGCATATTATTAATGAAAACTTAGTAGATGAAGAAAAACAACAAGCTAAATTACAACAACAATTAGATCATATTACTGATGAGTTAAATCGTAGTATTAAAATGCTTAGTAATCAAAACTTTGTAAGTAAAGCTAATCCAGATAAGATTAAAGAAGAAGTTGATAAAGCAAAAACAAATATTTTAAAATATAAAGAAACAGTTGAATTAATGTGTTATAATGATACTAATAACATTGTTGAAGAATTAGAAGGGATAATAAATAATTTATGAATACAATAGATCCAAGTTTAGTTAAGTGGTGTAAAAGATTAGTGATTCTAATCTTTTCCCTTATTTTATATTTCTTTTGCCAACATATAGGTGTAGTTAAAGCAGTTATTAATGTAGTATATGCACTAACACCTCTATATATTGCAATATTTATTAGCTGGTTATTAAAACCAATAGCGAAGTTTTTTAATCAAAAGTTTAAAATGAATTATTTTATGGCATGTGCCTTATCAATTTGTATCTTTATAGTAATTGTTTGTGGGATTGTATTTTCAATCATTCCTGAAATTATAATCCAAATACGTGGTTTTATTGATAATATATCAGGAGTAGCAACATCTTTATTTGCACAACTTCAAGATTTAGGAATTTTTGATCCAGAATCAACATTCTTTACAGAATTAGATGTTTATTTACAAAGCTATAATACAAGTGTTGAAGATTTAATTAGACAAGGTTTAAATTTTGCTAAAAATAATATTGGTGGTATTAGTAGTGGAGTAACATCTGTTGTTGGTATTGCTAGTAGTGCAATGAATATGTTAATGAATTTATCATTTGGAATTATTTTAAGTTTTTACTTAATGCCAAATTTAGATCATTATGTAAATTTAGTTGTCAAAAAATTAAAACCTGAACATCAAAAAACTGTAAGTAAAGATTTAAAAAGTATTTCAACTACACTTAGAGCTTATCTTAAAGGTTTATTATTAGATACATTTGTATTATGTATGATTTTATCAATCAGTGTTTCTATTTTCTTTGGTGCTAAAATGGGAATACTAAGTGCTGTAGTCTTTAGTTTGATTGCTGCATTACTTAATATTATTCCATACATTGGATCGATTATTGGAGCTGTACCACTAGCATTAGTAGTATTTCAATATTATGGATTCTGGGGAATATTAGGAGTAATTGTTATTGTAACAATCACACAATTCTTAGAAGCAAATGTGATCTCTCCACGCATTATGTCAAATACAATTAACATGCATCCAGTAACATTAATGTCAGGATTATTAGTGTTTTCGACAATCTTTGGGTTTGCTGGTATGTTTATTTCGACACCATTATTATCTATTATTAAGATCTTCTTGGTTAAATTTGACATTGTCGGGGAGGATGATTTATAATGAAAATTACCATATTTGATAAAGTCAAATTTATCGTAATCTTTATATTAGGTATTTTTGCTTTCTTAATTCCGTTTAGTATTCCAGGAGTACCGGGACTAGAAGAAAGCAATATTCTAATATCACATATTAATACATTAATTAAAGATTATGCATATCAACCTTTAATTATCTTTACACTAATAGTACAAGTATTAATTATTATTAGTGCGTGTTTAGGAATTTATAAAAGAATTACTAATAAAGAATTTAATCATGAATTTTTAAATGAATTATGTTCACCAACTATTCCAATGATTATTATGAAAATATTTGGTTCTTTCTTTTTTATCTTATTAGCACTACCACAAATTGGAGTAGAAGTAAAAATACCAGAAAGTAATGAATTTTTACGTGTACTTAATCAAATGTATGCGGGAATTACTAATTCAGATACTGGAGGTACTACATTTAATTTAGTCTTATCGCTATTTATTACTTTCTTTTTAGGTAATGCTTTATTACCATTACTAACTGAGTTTGGAGCAGTAGAATTTGTTGGAAACTTAGCTAGTAAAATGATGAATAAATTATTTAATGTTCCAGGATACTCGGCAATTGATGCAATTGCTAGTTTTGTTGGAGATGGAACAATTGGTATTTTAGTAACAGATCGACAATACCAAAAAGGTTATTATACACAAAAACAAGCAGGAATTATTGCTACTAGTTTCTCAATTGTTGGTATTGCATTTGCCACATTAGTAGCAGAAGAGCTAGGGTTTAGTGATCAATTTCCAATCTTTTATGGTTCAATTATTGTTATTACAATCGTTTTAGCACTAATCTTATCTAGAGTTAATTTTTTTGGATTTAAAGATACATATTATGATGTAGCACAAATTCAACCATCTGATCATAGTGTTGGATTTAATCGAAGTTTTGAGATTGGAGTTGAAGTTTGTAAAAGAGCTAAATTAAAACAAATTTTAATTAATGTCTTTAAACAAATTACAACAACATACATTATCTTTGTTCCAACAATTATGTTTGTTGGAACAATCGGTTTAATTATTGCTACATATACGCCATTATTTACACAAATTAGTAAACCTTTTATCCCATTTCTTGATTGGTTAGGATTTGGAAATAGTGCTTCAGTTATGGCACCAAGTTTATTTGTTGGTATTGCTGATATGTATTTACCTACACTGTTTGTTATCGATCCAGCTACAACTGTAAGTAGTGCTGCTAAATTCTTTATTGGAGTATTATCATTCTCACAATTAGTGTTCTTGTCAGAAACAGGAATGATATTACTTAATACAAAAATAGGATTCAAGTTATTTGATGTTATTAAATTATTTGTCATTAGAACTTTACTTGCCATTCCTATTCTTTTAGTAATAACATACTTATTAAGTTTTGTTGGGATTGTTTCGTTTTAATAACCTAGTATAAGAAGGAGTACAAACTCCTTTTAAATTTAGCATTATAACGACTTTTTAAAAATTATGATAAATTTACCAACTGAACTAAAAAGTCGTTAAAAACGCTAATTTAGAGCTAAATATAACTATATTTAATAAATTTAGTAATAGGAGGTGTAAATATGGTTAAATTTGAAGATTTTAAAAATCAAATAGAGTGTTTTATAACTAAAAAAATTACGAAAATGAAGGTTGGGACTTAGATAAACTAAAACAGGAAAAGCCATGGTTACCAATTTTTTGTGATTCTTTATATAAAAATAGTGATGGTGTGTATATTAAAGATAAAAATGAATTTTATGAATTCAGAGATTTGATGACTTGCCTTTATATTATCAGAAAAAAGTTCAAAATACATTTTATACATATAAAGATGCTCTAGAGTATATTTTAGAAAAGAAAATAGATGATAGTTTATATCAAGAAGTTAATGTAAAATACCATTCTTATTATGAACATAAAGATGAAATTGTAGTAACTGAAGAAAAAAGATTTATTTGGTGTGTTGAATATGATACTAAATCTTCTACACAACTATATTATTTTTTATACGAGTATTTAGGGTGTATTCCATTTAAACAAGAATTTAAAGATGGAATTTGGCATGTATATTTGGATTATGAGACTAAACAATAGTTTAGTCTTTTTTTATAGTTTATAACTAATAAAATTGAAGTATTAATAGTTATAAAATTAACAACTATACTTTGTTAAATATATAAATTTAAAATGTAAAAAACCATTATAAATAAATACTTTTTGTATTTCGGTTAATTTTGGTTAAAAATTAATTTGTATATTTTTATAAAAAATGGGTCTAACAATAGTGTAAGGAGAAAAATGAAAAACATATTTAACAAAGTATTAGTAATGTTAATGTTTGTAGTAGCACTAGCACCTTATTTTTATCAAGGTGCTAGTGAGAAAATCCAAAACACACAAACTATTAACGTTAACGGAAAAGAAGTAGCAGTACAAATACATGATGGATTTGTAAAAATAGACGGAATGGAATTAGAATATAATGATCCGACAACTATACTTAGCAGTTTAGACCAAATCATGAACTCAAAAGCTAATGATTTGATTTTAATCGAACGTGGTAATGTTATGTTTGTATATTCTAAAAACTATATGTATTATTCATTAGATAAACATACTAATGTTAGTACGAGAAACTACGGATACTTTTTATATAATAAAAACATTAATAAAATAATGTTTTGTATAGAACCGAGTAGTTTAAAAATAGGACCAAGTAGCGGTGGAGTATCAAGTAGATGGAATAGTTTAAGTGATGAAGATAAAAATAGAATTAGTTTAATAGCTAATGCCGCTCAGGATTTAGCATTAAGCACAGGTAATGAGAGATTTGCAATTGCAGGGCAAATGCTAATCCACCAAACTTTAAGTTCAGAATTTGATATCTTCCAACCAGCAGATATTAATGACTACATTAATCATGTAAATGCAGTTGCTAATGAACTAGGACAAACACCTAGTTTTAACAATCAAGAATTAACATTAAATTATGATTTTGAACAAGACGTTTATGTTGGTAGTATTGTAGATAATAACAACGTTATTAACAAATACTACCAACAAATTAATGGAGTTAGCTTAAATGGTATTACTTTTAATTTAGAAGATAATAAATTAAAAGTAACAAGTGATAATCCTATTATTGAACCAATTACAATTGATTCAATATTCAAACAAGGATTAACATCAAATACGCATAGTTTTAAACAAGCTGAATTTATTAATAGTACTAGTTATCAAGATGCAATGATTAATCAACCAACAGGTAGTGATTATAGCTTTAGTATTAAAACTAATCAAGCTCATATTAAAGGGATTAAAACTGATGAAAATAATAATCCTTTAAGTGGTGTTGAATTTAGTTTATATGCTGATACTAATGATAATCAAGTTATTGATGAAACAGATAAATTAGTATCAACAATTAATACTAATGATCAAGGTGAGATTAGTTTTAATACTCTACCTTTAGGTAACTATATCGTAAAAGAAACAAAATCAAAAGAAGGTTATATTAATCAAGGATACGAAGAATATATAAGATTAGAAGTTGATAACTTAACTTATATGTTAAATAATAATCAACCAATTATTAATAAAGAGATTAAAGGCGATATCATTGTTAATAAAATCGATCAAGATAATAATCCTTTAAGTGATGTTGAATTTAGTATTTATGAAGATACAAATAACAATCAACAGATAGATGAAGATGAAGTAGATGTAGTTAAAGGTATTAGTGATAAAGAAGGAGTTATTAATTTTGATGATATTAAATATGGTAATTACATATTAAAAGAAACGAAAGGAAAAGAAGGTTATATTGTAAATGAAGAAAATATAAACTTTAGTATTAATGAAGACAATTATCAAGAAAAACAAGTATTTGATGTAGTAAATGAAAAGATTAATGAAAAGCATAGTTTAATTGATTCTAAGTCTATACCAGAATCAGGACAACCAGATTCATTTGTTAATACTGGTATTGGTCAAGTACTTGAAGATATTTTATTTATCTTAATATGTGTAGGTATGATTTATCTATATCGGATTAAAAACTAATAAAAAGGTGCAAAGCACCTTTTTTATTGTTATATAATATAGATATAAGGATAAATATGAATATAGGACTAAGTTTAAACGGTAAAAATGATATTGATTTAAATATATTATCAAGTAAATTAAGTATTGATACATGGATTTGTGCTGATGGAGGAATCAATCACCTAAAAAAATATAATTTAGAACCTAAGGTAGTTTTAGGTGATTGTGATTCATCAAGTGAACTTGATAATTATAATGTTATTAAGTTTTGTACAAATAAAGACTTAACAGATGGTCAATTAGCACTAAATTATATATTAGATAACTATGATAATATCGATAATATCTATGTAATTGGGATCATGGATGATATTAGAATTGAACATTTTTATGCTAATTTAGTTAATTTTAAACACAATAAAGTTAAATTAATAACTAAAAATAACCTAATAATGTATACAGATAGTAATATAGATATTAAATATATAGATAATTGTGATTATATATCTATATTTAATATTGGTGATATTAAAGGTCTTAGTATAAATAATGCTAAATATAATGTAGATAATATAGATATTATTAATAGTAATTTTAATGGTATTAGTAATGAATTTGTTAATAAAAATGATATTAAGATAACCTTGAATAATGGTTGGTTAATGATTATATATAGTTTTAACTATCAAAATTAATAAAATAGTAATAAGTTGTTAATAATTACTTATCAAAAGGATACATTAATTAATATTTATCAAATATATAGTTATAATAAAGTTATTTGTATATTGGTTTACATAATATATATTATCGGAAGTTATATATTAAATATATTTATATATAAAAAATACTGGTTTTACCAGTATCTTATTACTATTTTATTTAGTTTCCCAGTTTTGATAATATATTTTACGTTCATTATATAGATTAATTAAATCATCATCACATTTAATTAATGGTCTAGATTCTTTATTAGTATCATTATGATATCTTTCAAGTAATGTATTAATATCTGGATTAAGCCAGATAATTTGATAGTTTCTTAATATATATAAGTTTTTATAATCTAATACAGTTCCCCCACCTAAAGCGATATTATCATACCCTTCATCTACTATTTTTTGTAGATATTTAGTCTCTAAAGTCCTAAAATGTTCTATTCCATCATCGTTTATTATCTCAGATACCTGTTTTTCTTCATATTTTGCGATATAAGCGTCCAAATCAACAGAGTTGATTAAATTATCAACTATAGTTGTTTTACCGCTATATGAGGCTCCTATGAAGCATTTTTTGGCTTTAAATCGATAATTATCCACTTCTTTTTTTAAATAAGCTAGTGTTTCTTCCCAATTAGGGTCTACTATCTTATTCCAATACAAAAAACTTCTAAGGGCTTGGATAAGTAACATATAAATACCATTAGCATGTTTAATATTATAATATTTAGCAGCTAACATTAATGGATTTACATCAGGATTATAATTCAAATCCACGATATATTTAAAGTTTTTTACTAACTTAGAGTTAATTGGACATACGTCTTCTAATTTGCCTTGTCCACATAAGGTTGTATTAATTAATAGATCTCCATATATCTCACTATCAGGTAGTGGTGCTTTTCTAGATGTTTGCACAACATCAAACTCACACTCAGGAGTTGTGATAAACATCCCTTTAACTAGTTTAGAAGTAGCTCCACTTCCTACTATTACTATACGTTTAATATTAAACATATCAATTCCTAATTGTTTATATAATACATATTCTAATCCATCATAATCTGTATTATATCCACAATCGTTATCTAAATCTATACAATTAGCATATCCACCTGCTAGATAGTTTATATCAGTATTTGTATATAAACTACTAGCTTCATGTTTATATGGAGTTGTTACATTAATTCCATTATATTTAGTTTTATCAAAATCACTAAAATTCTCTACATCAATGATTTCATATTCTACTTGATCTTCTATATTATAATATTTAGCTAAAGTATTAAATATAAATGGTGATAAACTATAACTAATGTTTTTACCTAGTAATCCGTATTTTCTTTTCGAATTACTCATCTTGCATCCTACAACTTTCTTTAATTATTGTTTGATAAATCGTTTTAATTTGTGGTTGATAATTATAGTTATTAGTTTTATTATAAATAAACTCTTCACGACTATTATCAACCACACTAATGTTATTAGCTTGTTTATATGCTTTAATCGCTTCAACTATTTCAAAACGTTGTTCTAATAACTTCATGATTTTGTCATCAATAGCATCTATTTGTTTTCTTTTATCTTTCATCATTTCCTACTTAAACATTTTACCTAGTTTATTCATATCCATATTTTTCATTTGTTTCATCATTTTTTTAGTTTGTTCATAGTTTTTTAATAACTTATTAACATCTTGAACTCGACATCCACTACCATTAGCTATTCTTTTTCTTCTACTACCATTAATAATAGCTGGTTTAGTTCTTTCTTTTGGTGTCATTGATTCAATGATTGCTTGAATTTTAACAAATTCTTTTTCATCAATCATTGAAGTATCAATTTTATTCATTCCTGGAATCATTTTTAATAGATTAGTAAAACCACCCATTTTTTTCATCATCTTAATTTGTTTAAGGTAGTCATTCATATCAAACTTACCTTCTAAAATACGTTCTGCATCTGCTTCTAGGTCATGATCTTGAGCATATTCTTCTGCTTTTTCAATAAGACCAATTACATCCCCTTCACCAAGAATACGTCCTACAACACGATTAGCATCAAAACTTTCAATTCCATTCATTTTTTCGCTAACCCCTAGGTATTTAATATCAATGTTAGTTGCTTTTTTTACAGATAAAATAGCTCCCCCACGAGTATCACTATCCATTTTTGTAAAGATTAACCCATTAACATTAACATAACTATTAAAATCATTAGCAATATCAACAGCAATTTGTCCAATTGTTCCATCAATAACGAGTAAAGTATATGTTGGATTTACACTTGCTTCTAAGTTTTTAATTTCTTCCATCATTTGTGTATCAATATGTGTACGTCCAGCAGTATCGATAATAACTAAATCAAAACCATTATCTTTAGCGTATTTAATCCCATTATTAGCAATACTGACTACATCTTTACTATCTTCAGAATATACTTCAATTCCTAATTGTTTACCTACTTGGTATAATTGATCAATGGCTGCTGGTCGATACACATCACAAGCAATTAGTAATGGTTTAAATCCCTGTTTTTTACTTAATAAATGAGCTAACTTACCAGTAGTAGTTGTTTTACCACTACCTTGTAGCCCTACCATCATTAAGATATCACCTTTTTTTATATCTAATGTATTATCTCCTGATAAGAAATCAACCATCTTATCACGAACTAACTTAACTATTTGTTCACCAGGATTAAGACCAACTAAAATATTAGTATCTACTGCTTCTTCTTGTATTTCTTTACAAAAATCTTTAGCTACTTTATAGTTAACATCTGCTTCTACTAATATTCTTCTAATCTCTCTTAATTCTGATTTTAAATCTTCTTGTGTTAATGTTTTCTTTCTTCCTAAATCATCTAATTTAGATTGAATCTTTTTACCAAACATATCTAACATAATATCTCCTATTTAGTTAAACGTTTTTTCATTACTTCTTTAGCTAACTGATAATATTTAGAAGTAATTTTTAAATCAATATCTTGATTATATTTATCTTTAAATACTTTTGTAATTATATATTTTGCTATTTCAGGATTTTTAGGTAATAACGGTCCATGGATATATGTACCAATAAAGTTGTTAGCAATAAAACCTTCGGTTTTATCTACTTCATTGTTACCATAACCACTAAGAACTTGCCCTAGTGGAGTACTAACACCAAAGGTATTACCTCCATGATTTTCATAACCAACAATATCAAATACTTCTTTACTTAACTGGGCTTTAATATAAATATTATCATTTAAACGTTTATTTCCAGCTTTGGTAGTATAATCAAATATACCAAGTCCTGTAATAACATTATTGTTTGCATCAATATATTCTTTACCAAATAATTGGTATCCTCCACAAACAGTTAGAATAAATCCATTATTTTCCATTAATTTAATAATTTGTTCTTTTTTACTAATTAAATCTTGATAAATTAGTTGTTGAGCTAAATCACTTCCTCCACCAATAAATAATAGATCATAATTACTTAAATCATAATTATCATTTAGGGTCAATTTGTCAACAACATAATCAATATTGTTATCTTTTAATATTTTTTCTAATACTAAGATATTCCCACTATCACCATATAAATTTAGAATATCATAATACAACCATGCTATTTTAAACTTCATTATAATAAGAAAAATAAGATATTATTAAATATCTTATTTGATTCCTGAAATTAAATAACTATAAATTGGTTGGTTTGTATCCATGATTTCTACTTCAATAAATGGTGATTTTTCTTCAACAAATTCAACCATTTTGTTAGCTAAATTAACATCTCCATCTGCTCCAACTAAGAAGGTAATTAAATCACTTTCTTTAGTAATTAAATAATCCATAGCAGTTTTTAGAGTTTCTTCAATACTGGCATTACTAAATGCTATATCTCCATCAACAATTAACATAAAGTCATTGTTTTTAATTTCAATTCCATTAATACTAGTATCTTTAATAGCATTAGTAATTTCAATATTAATCATATTACTAATAATGTTATTCATATTTTCAACATTTTCTTCAACACTAGCATCAACATTAAATGACATTAAACATTCTAACGCTTGAGTCATATGTTTAGTTTTAATAATGTGCACATTAACATTATCAATTAAATCTACTGCTGCTTCTGATGCCATAATAATATTTGAGTTATTAGGAAATAAAATAACATCTTTAGCATTACAAGCTTTAATTGCAGTTAAAATATCTTCTGTTGAAGGGTTTAGTGTTTGTCCACCTGAAATGATATTAATATCATCACAATAACTTCTAAATAAATCTCCCATTTCTTGTGAACTAGCTACTGCTACTAACCCTAGTTCTTTTCTTCTTGATTCTTCCAACTTAATGGCATCTTCTGCTTGAATACGCATATTTTCTGATTTAATGAAGATAAAGTCTCCAAATGTTTGTCCATATTCAAACACTTTAGTTGGTGTTTCAGTATGAACGTGAACTTTTAAGATTCCATCATCAATAATACAAACAATTGAATCACCAAATGTTTCTAATGTTGATCTAATTTCATTTAATTTATCTTCATCATTTTTATCATTTAATCTAATTAACATCTCAGTACAGTATCCAAATACGATATCTTCTGGATTCATTGGATGTTCTTCAGTTTGACGGAATAATTCAAAGTTTTCTTTAATTTCAATTTCTTCACCTTTAAGGTTAGCTAACATTCCTTCTAAAATAGCTAAGAAACCAGCTCCCCCACTATCCACTACTCCTACTTCTTTAAGCACTGGAAGTAATTCTGGTGTATTATCAAGTGATGTTTTTGCATTATCATATAATGCTTGGAAGTAATCTTCAAAATCCATGTTAAAGTCAGTAGTATTTTCGGTCATTTCTCGAACTACAGTTAAAATAGTACCTTCAACGACTTTAATAATACTTCCATAAGCACGTTTAACTCCTGATTCTAATGCTTGATGGAACTCTTGTACACTAATTTCTTCTTTTCCTTCTAAACCTTCAGCAATACCTCTAAAGAATTGAGATAAGATAACTCCACTATTACCACGAGCTCCCATTAATAATCCTTTAGAAAATACTTTAGCAACTTCACCAATACTAGTTGGATTAATATTACTAATTGCTTGTACTCCTGATTGTGTTGTCATATTCATATTAGAACCGGTATCACCATCAGGTACAGGGAAAACATTAAGTGCATTAATCTCTTCCTTTTTAGCATTTAAAATTTCTCCTCCGTATAATAACATTTCACGATATTTATTAGCATTTAATTTATTCATATTATTCAGTCCCCTCTATTACTACATCAACGAAACTAACTGTAATTCCAAATTTTTCTTTTAATTTAAACATAATAATTTCTTGAATTTGTGTACTAATTGTTGTGAAGTTAACACCTTTATTTAAAATAACATGTACTTCCACACCAATTAATCCATGTCCTAATGGATATAGTTTAATACTATCTTCATTATATTTTAATAATTTTTTAATAAATGATAGTCTATTTTTATTACCTACATGTTTAACACCAGCAACCATACTTACTTTTTCAGCAATATAGTTAATAATGTGTTTAGAGTTAATATTGACACTTCCACTTTGTTTTTTAACTTTAATTTCCATTATTCCTCCATACCTAAATTATATCAATTTTAAGTGGTGATTTTTATAAAAATAGCAATTAAATTAGACTAAAATATTGTTATTTTTTAATATAAAATTTAGATTATAAAATCAAATTACAGCTAGCTGTAATTCGATTACTTTCATAGTTAAATAAATTTATATAATAAATAATTAATCTCTCTTTGTAATAAAAGTTGAAATAAAATACATAATTAAACTAACGAAAATAAATGTAAGTATTATTCCCCATTGATAATGAAAAATAACTCCATCACTTACTTCTTCTACTTTAAATATTGGTATTAAATTAAATAACATTATGTAGTTTTCTAGATCGGGAGATTGTAAGGATACTAACACACAAATTAAACCTGTTTTACCCCACTTGCTAAAATTAAATTAGTTACTTTTTTCTTTGTTTTCTTTTTTGTTTTTAACAAATAGTGATAGAAATTCTTGGTTACCTTTAGCCCCTTTTATTGGTGAATTTATTACATCTATACACCTAAATCCATAATCTTTAATTTTATCAACTACTTCATTTTTAACTCTATTTATATCTTCTTGATTAACTATAACTCCATGTTTATTTCTTTTTACTTCAACTCCAGCCTCAAACTGAGGTTTTATTAGTAAAATAAACATTCCATCATCTTTTAGATTATTATATACATTCTCTACTAATAATAGTGATGAAATAAAAGAAACATCCATTGTAATAATATCAAACTTGTCTTTAAAGAAATCATCAGGGATAGTTCTAAAATTAGTTTGTTCAAATACTTCAACTTGCTTGTGATTTCTTAATTTATAAGCTAGTTGATTAGTTCCTACATCTAGTGCAACAACTTTACCTATGCCATTTTGTAGGGCACAATCAACAAATCCACCTGTTGAACTACCAACATCTAACATAACTTTATTAGTTAGGTCTAGATTAAATACTTCAATTGCTTTAGCTAATTTTAAACCAGCTCTACTTACGTAAGGACATTTATCTTTAATTCTAATACTTTTAATATTTTTAGGATCAATTAATTCACCTGGTTTAATTTTAGGTTCATCATTAATTAAGACATTTTTAGCCATAATGTTTCTTTTAGCTTTCTCGCGTGAATCAAAATATCCTTCTTCATATAAATATATATCTAATCTTATTTTACTCATCAAATAATTCCTCAATTTTATTAATTAAACTATCTCCACATAAGTTATATTTACTTAGAATTTCATCTACTTTACCTTGTTTAATAAAATCATTATCTAAAGCAATCGTATCAATTTTAGTGTTTGGTAAATAATCTTTAATTAAAGTATTAAGTCCACCAAATTCTACATGTTCTTCTACAATAATTAAGTGTTTATCTTTAATACTATCTAATAATTCTTTATCTAGAGGTTTAATAAAACAAGCATCAATTAACCCACAATCTAAATTACTATTTAGTATTTCATTTACTTGATTACCATAACTAATAATATATTTATTACTATGTTCTTTTAACACTTTCCATTTAAATGGAACAATAGGTTTAATATTTTTATAATCATCTTCATTAAGTGTGTAATTTCCACCACGAGGATATCTAATACATACAGGGCCATCATAAGTAAATGACCAATTAAGTAATGATAATATATCTTGGTAATTAGATCCCTGTACTATTACAATATCAGGCATTGGTAAAAGGAAACTAAGATCATATATTCCTTGATGTGTTTCTCCATCTTGACCAACAATTCCTGCTCGATCAATTCCAATTACAACATGAGCATGTTGTCTTACCACATCATGGAATATTTGATCATAACTTCGTTGTAAGAATGTTGAATAAATACAGCAAAATGGTTTTTTACCAGCTAGTGCCAAACCTGCACTAAAAGTAATAGCATGTTCTTCTGCTATACCCACATCTTCATAACGATCAGGATATGCTTCATTAATTTCTTCTAATTCAGACCCACTTCCCATTGCTGGGGTAATAACAATGATATCTTCATCTTTTTTCATTAATTGTTTAATACCATTAGCAATTAATTTAGAATTAGAAATACCATCACTACTACTTAAAGGTAAACCCGTTTGTTTATCAAACGGTGGCACACCATGCCATGAGTTTTCTACAGCTGGTAAATATCCTTTACCTTTAGTAGTTTTAACATGGATAATAATTGATGTTTTACATTTTTTAGCATAATTAAACGCTTGACGTAAATCTTTAAAATTATGTCCATCAACTGGACCAACATAATCAAATCCCATTAGATTAAAAAAACTCTGACTTGCAGATATTTTGTTCTTAATTTTATTTTTTAACGTTGATATTTTTTCAATTAAAAACTCTCCTTTAGGAATATGTGATAGCATATTCTTAATCGAAGATTTAGAATGTTCATATCCTTGCGATAATTGAATATTTTTTAATATATCATCAATAAAACCTATATTATGTGAAATTGACATTTCATTGTCATTGATGACAATTATAACTTTAGTTTTCATTCCTGCTAAGTGATTTAGTGCTTCTAGACTCATCCCATTAGTTAGAGATCCATCACCAATAACACAAATAACTTCGTTATCTTTATTATCTAAATCTCTAGCTAATGCAAAACCACAAGCTGCAGAAATACTAGTAGAACTATGTCCAGCTTCCCAGATATCATGTTCACTTTCTTCTCTTTTTAAAAAACCACTAAGCCCATCCATTTGACGTAGTGTATTAAAATCTTTAGCTCTACCGGTAAGGATTTTATGGACATATCCTTGATGTCCAACATCAAAGATAATTTTATCTTCAGGTGAGTTAAACATTTGATGCATAATAATACTTAATTCAACAACCCCTAAATTAGAACCTAAATGACCTCCAGTTTTACTTACATTATCAACTAGAAATTCTCTAATATCACTAGCTAAAACTTCTAGTTCTTGATCATTTAGATTATTTAAATTAATATTATTTAGATCATTTTTCATATAACTCCTATAGATCTTCATAACCTAAATTTAATAAATCTCGTTCTTTTTGATTCCAATTCTTTAATACTTTAACATGGATATCTAAATAGATTGGTTGATTAAAATGTCTTTTTAATTCAGTTCTAGCTTCTTGGCCAATCTTTTTAATTTGACTTCCACCTTTACCAATTATTATTCCTTTTTGTGAATCTCTTTCAACATAGATATCAACATAAATATTTAGTAAGTTATCTTCTTCTATCATTTCTGCTACTTTAATAGCTACACTATGAGGTATTTCATCAAAACAATAGTTATTAATTTTTTCTCTGATAATTTCTTCGACATAAAATTGATTAGAATAATCAACTAATTGATCATCATCATAGTATTTCATATCATCAGTAAGATAACTTCCTATATCGTTAATAAAACTATCTACATCAAAACCATTTTTAATACTTATAGCAAATACTTGGTCAAAAAGATTTAACTCTTCTACTTTATGAACTAATTTAATAACATCAGTATGATCAATTAAATCAATTTTATTAATTAAACAAATCTTTTTACAACTTTTTTCTTGTTTAATTCTCTTAATATTAACTTCTTCTTTTTTACCTAAACCATATTTGGCATCTAATACATAAATAATCAAATCTACTTGACTAAGTGCATATTCGATTTGATTATTCATATATACTTGTAATTTATTATTAGGTTTATGAAAACCAGGAGTATCTAAGAAGATAATCTGGTGGTTTTCATCATTATAAATTCCTTTAATCATATCTCTTGTTGTTTGTACTTTATCACTAACAATAGATATTTTACGACTAAATATTTTATTAATTAAACTACTTTTACCAGCATTAGGACTTCCTACGATGGCAACAAATCCTGATCTAAACATATAACCTTCTTATTTTTCTACTTTAACAAAGTTGATTTTTTTCTTACCACGTTTTACCATCATATAAGTATCTTCAATTAAATCTTCACTACTTATTACATGGTTTTCATCTTGAATTAAATTACCATTAATTCTAATTGATTTATTATTAATAAATTCACGACTTTCACGTTTAGAAGTTGCTAGTTCAATATCGATTAAAGCATCTACTAATAACATATCTGGTTTAATTACATATTGCTTAATATCAGTAAAGTATGTTTCTATTTGTTCTTTAGTTAAATGTGAAATATCTCCTGTAAATAAACAATTAGTAATTTCTAATACCTGATTAAGTACTTCTTCTCCATGCACAAACTTAGTCATTTCGCTAGCAAGTACTTTTTGTGCTTCACGTAAGAATGGTTTTTCAATAGTTAAACTTTCTAATTCTTCAATTTTATCCATATCAATAAAAGTAAAGTATTTTAAGTATTTAATTACATCCTTATCTTCAACATTATAGAAGTATTGATAAAATTCATACGGACTAGTTTTTTTAGGATCTAACCAAATTGCTCCACCTTCAGTTTTCCCAAATTTAGTTCCATCACTTTTAGTAACTAAAGGTACAGTTAATCCAAAACATTCTTTATCTATCCCTTCACGACGAATTAATTCAAGACCGGTAGTAATATTCCCCCACTGATCACTTCCTCCGATTTGTAGTTGGGTTCCATAACGTTTACATAGTTGATAAAAGTCCATCGCTTGTAGTAACATATAAGAAAACTCTGTAAAAGATAAACCAGACTCAACTCGACTTGCGACACTATCTTTACTAGTCATGTAATTAATCGTAAAGTGTTTACCATAATCACGTAAGAAATCAATAGTATTTAAATTTCCAACCCACTCATAGTTATTAGCAATAATAATATTATCATCATCTAAAATATCAATAATTTGTTTAGTAATAGCTTCTACATAACCTTCTACTGTTTCTTTTGTATTTAAACTTCTTTCATCTTTTTTAAATGAAGGGTCTCCAATAAGCCCAGTAGCTCCACCGATTAAAGCGATTGGTTTATGCCCTGCATTAGCAAATCGCTTTAACATACAAAGCGGTAATAAGTGACCAATATGTAGACTATCAGCTGTTGGATCAAATCCACAATATAAAGAAATAGGTGAATTTAATCGCTCTTTTAATTCTTCATGTGTAACTTGGTTAATTAAACCACGCTTTTCTAAATCTGCATATAATTTATTCATACAACCTCTTTTTTTAGATCGTAACCATTACTTTGGTATTATTGTCTTTTTTTAATACTTGTTTAATTATTTTTCTAATTAATATCACTCCGATAGCATACATATCGATATAAATTGGAGTAATATCAAGTAATTTAGCAGTATTACAACAAGGTTCTAAAACATATATTTGTTTATCTACCCCTTGATTTAAATACTTACTAGCTTGTTCTATACTCTCAACTATAATACATTCACAACTTTTAACTTGTTTTGTTTGTTTTATATCTTTTAATAAAATAGTAGATAAAAACTCTTGTAGTGTGTCATCTTCTACATCAATTAAACACTTTTTATCTTTTATTTGATGGTTAATTTCTACATCAATTAAATCATCAAATAAAGATACAATCTTTTTATCTTTTATCAAACAAGGTTTAGAAATTTCAATAATTCCTAAATACTCACTACTGTTACTAATTTTATTAGTAGCATAATCAAATTCTTTTTTATCTTTGTAAGTAAAAACATTAAAGTCAAATCCATAGATTTGAGTTATATCTTTTATCCCATCAAGCATTTGATTAAAAGCATAACTATTATCATTTGGTACTAAGATAGCAACACGTTTTGAACTGTTAACACTACCTAGATTTCGAGCCGATTGATTTGGTACGAAATCTAGTGCTTTAATCGCTTCAAATACTTTTTGTTTAGTTTCTTTTTTACAAACACCATCATTCATTACTCTTGATACGGTAGCAGGTGATACTCCAGCCTTTTTAGCAACATCAAATATTGTTACTTTAGCCATAAATTAACTAATTAATAATTTAACTTCAAATACTATTTTACGTACTACTTCAACAATCCAGTCAAAGATTTTTTTTAATGTATCAAGAGCTAATTTAACTAACTCAGTTACTAATTCATTAAAAGTTTCTGGATTTAAATCAAATTTTTCTAAGACTTTATCATAAGATATTTTATTTTGACTAGCATAAATAGCACCTACTCCTAATACTATTCCACTAGCTAACATTACTTTATTTGTATTACTCATTTTCCACCTCTAATTTTACATTAGTAATTTCTACTTCACCATTATTATTGTTATTTGCTGCTTCTTTTTGTTTTTCTTGTTTTTCACTAGCAGCTTGTGCTGCTTTAGCTACAATATTTCCAATCATAGTAATTTTTTGTGTTAGATTCTTAGTAGAATCAAATACATCTTTTACATCATTAACTGTTTGATTAACATTATTTGTAACACTACTAATATCACTAGTAATATTACCTACTGATTTAATAGTTGTATCTAAACTACTTTGATTATCATCGACTACTTGTAGAATATTATCAACATTATCAAGTATTGTTTTTATTTTAGTATCAATACTTTTACTAGTTTTAGCTAATCTTCTTAAAATTAAAATAAAATAGATTAATGCTATTATTCCTAATACTGAAAAAACACAAGTAATTAGAAAATATAAATGACTTGAATTAATTGTAAAATCCATTCTTGCTCCTTTTTAATATTATACCATAAATACATATTTTAAATTTCAATATCTTTTTTATCAATAATATATTTAGTTTGACACCAATCACATACCATTTCTATTTCTTCATCTGCTAATATTTCTTTTTTATCTTCAATAGATAATAAGTTAATTGCACTAATACATTTTTCATAACTACAATCACAAGTTAAGGTAATTGTTTTTTCTTCTAAGATGCGATAGTCATCTTTGAATATGGTATCTAAAATTTCACTTAAACTATTATCTTTTAATAGTTTTGAAATTTTAGGACCATATTCAACCATAATTGTTTCTAATTTTTCTATTATTTTTTCATCACAATTAGGCATTACTTGAATCATTAAGATTCCACTACCTTCTACTTCAAAGTTATTATTTAATTGTACTCCTCCACCTATAGCTGTAGGTGTTTGTTCAGAATAAGCAAAATAATAACTATAATCTGATAAAATATCTCCTTTAATAATTGAAGTTTCACTATAATATGGCGTTTTTAATCCATAATCTTTAGTAATTTCAATATTACCAATAGTTCCTACTCCATCAACTATTGTTAAATCTTTAGTATCATCATACACATAACGATTACTAACAAATCCTTTTACTTCACCTTTATTATTAGCTTTAACATAAATCTTACCACATAACCCATCACCATTTACCACACTTAAAATATTAGTAGGTGTTTTTTCAAGTAAAGCGATGATTGCTGTAATACTCATACTATCTACTAGTGCTGTTAAACTAATTGGTGAAATAGGTCCTTGATTAAGAACTTGTGTAGCCAATTCTTTGGTGTTAGCAAAATAAAATCTTATTTGATTATCAAATGCTGTTCCTATTAGTACTTGATTCATTATTTTATCCCTTTTATTTCTTTATATGTTTCTTCATTTATTACTTGACAAAATGCAACTAATAAATCAATTAATGCTTCTACATCTTTTAAGTTAATAATAGATAAATGAGAATGAATATATCTAGTAGCAATACTTATACTCATACCAGGTGCTCCATCATGAGCTAGATGCATTTTCCCAGCATCTGTTCCCCCGCCTGGAGTAAAATCTAGCTGAACATTAATATTATGTTTATTTGCTACTTCTAACATTTTTTCTCTAAGATGTACATGACCAAATGTAGTTCCATCTAAGATCATAATTTGCGGACCTTCTCCTAAGTTAGACATTGATTCTTTTTTAGTCATTTTAGGAGTATCACCAGCAATACCTGTATCTACAGCTATAGCAATATCAGGATTAATTAAATTACTACTAGTAGTAGCTCCTCTTAGTCCAATCTCTTCTTGTACTGTACTAACACCATAAATAGTAGCCTCATTATTTCTATCATTACCTAAACGTTTTAATACTTCACAAATTATATAACATCCTATTCGATTATCAAATGCTTTACCTAAAACAAAGTCTTGGTTAGCTAATTTTTGATAATCACCTACTGGAGTTATCATATCTCCAGGTTTAATGCCTAAGTTTTGAACTTCTTCTTTAGAATAAACCCCTAAATCAATAAACATATCATCGATTTCTACTGGTTTTTTTCTCTCTTCAACACTTAATACATGTGGTGGTTTTGAACCAATAACACCATCATAAGTTTTGTTATCTCTAGTAGTAATTCTTACTTTTTGAGCTAACATTACTTGGTTCCACCATCCTCCTACTGGTACAAAGGAAATAAATCCATTATCATCAATATGTTTTACAACAAAACCAACCTCATCCATGTGTGAAGCTAACATAATTTTAGGTCCTTTATCTCCAATTCTTGCTATAAAAGATCCTAAATTATCACTAGTAATTTCATCAACACTATCTTTAACTTCTTCTTCCATTATTTTAAATATTTCTTGTTCATGTCCTGCTATTCCATTAGCATTGACTAAACTTTTAAGTAACTCTTCATTTATCATATAACTCCTTACCTATATAATACCATTTTTAGCTATAGATAATTAATAAAAATAAAGTTAGCAATAGCTAACTTTATTAGTTTTAATAATCTCTAGATTCAATGTTTTTATGGTATAGTAAATAACTTCTAATTAATGTATAAGCTATTGTAAATGCACCAATTATTAAAAATATTGGTATCCCTATTGGATCTGTTGCTAGTTCCTCTTGATAAAATAAAACTGTTATTGGCATTAAGAATACAAATGTTGGTGCAAATAAATTAAATAAAATAAATGCTAATATACATAAAATAATATATAAAAATACAGGACTATAAATTGATATTATAAAAGAAAACAAAAAACAAATTATAAATGGAACAATACCTAATACAAAAAGTAATATCATACTAGTCTGTGGTGTAATTAAAGCTGCAAATATAATCCCATCAAACATAGCAGGTATAAATTTATTAGGTTTACTTGCTCTAATTATTGCTATTGCTGGCATAATAAATGTAGCAATCAAGAAGTAAAAAACATCAATTAAGATAAATTTATAACCTAACATTTCTGTAGCAATATCAAGTTCAAAAAATATATCAGAATATAAATTTAAAGCACATATATTGATTATAAATGATGATAACCATAAACTTAAAATAGTTGCTCCAATACTGCACGCTAGTATGATATATCTAGCAATGAATAATTTATTACGGTTTATTCCTACCCCTAATAACATTTGGATTGAGTTATCCTTAGCACTATCAATAATTAGTTTTTTAAAAACTAATAAATTGACAGTAAAACAACAAATCAACATTCCAATATTAATGATTGAAATTAACATTGAAAGCATAGATACATCTTCAAGGTTTAGTGCCTGACTAGATGCTATAAATGATAATATTAATATTAATAATGATGCACCTATAATTGCTCCAAATAAGGTAATTAATAATTTTTTTAAGTTAATTCTAAAACTTTCTAATTTAATTATATGTGATAAACTATTTAAATCATTACTCATGTTTACCTCCATTATTTAAGAAGTCAAGTAATACTTCTTCTTCATTAACATTGATATTTTCTTCTACTCCCATCATATTAAGTACTTCACTAAGCATTTTAAATTGATCTTGTGTTAATTTAACATTAACTTCACTATTAGTATTTTGCATTATCTCTTTAGTAGTGATTTCACCAGTAATCATCCCGTTTTCTAATCGTCCAAAACGATTACAAATTTCTGCTAAAGATTTAAGATAATGTGATGATACTAAGAATGTAGTATTATAATTTTGATTATAATACTTAATTAATTGTCTTACTGATACCATTGCCTCTGGATCTAATCCATTAGCTGGTTCATCTAAGATAATTAGTGCAGGATTTCCAAGGAATGCTGTAGCGATTCCTAATCGTTGCTTCATTCCTAATGAAAAACTACCTACTGGAGCATTAACTCCAAGTAAACCTACTTGTTCAAGAAGCATATTAATTTCTTGTTGATTAAAAATGTTTTTTAATTTTGCATAATACTCTAGATTTTCATATGCTGTTTTATTACTAATAAAGTAATTAGTAATAAAGAAACCAATAAACTGTTGATTGTATTGGAATTGATTCATTGATTGTGATCCAAACAATGAAATTCCATCACAAGAACAATTATTGATACCTAGAATTGATTTAAATAAAGTAGTTTTACCACTTCCATTTAAACCGATTAAACCATATACATCTCCACGATTAACAGTTAAGTTGACACCTGATAAAACTTTTTTACTAACACTACTATTTTCAAAAGTTTTGTGCAGGTTTCTTATTTGTAACGCTGGAGCATTATTGGAATAATCAAAACCAACAACAGTATCCATATTTTTATCCTTAGGCGGATGATTAACCGCGTTTTGAATATTTGGGTTAGCACCTAAGTTAGGATTAAATTGCTGTTGTGGTTGTTGATTATTAACTACAGCATTATGTGGTTGTTGTGTAAATACAGGTACTTGTGTTTGATCAACATTACTACTTGTTTGTTGTTCAAATACAGGTACTTGATTATTTACATTATTATTCATATTTTGATTATTATTCATAAAACTCCAAACTTCTAATAAAAGAAGTTAATTTATTATACCAAAATTAATTTAGTTTTTACAATTACATTATCAGTAAAAGTTTTTATTTAAAATAGTTGACGAGTAAAATTTTAAATGCTTTCATAATAATAAAAGAATTTAAATCATAGTAGCCTTTCATTATAGGTAACTACTACTTGTGGGTTAAAAGTTCCGACCCCACACTACTTTAAACCTTTTTTACTAAAATTTACAAAAAATACAACAACGTAGATATTGTATAATAATTTGTGTAAAAGGTATTGCAATTAAAAAATAGACCTTTTTAGGTCTATTTTATCTAATTAAGCAAAGAAACCAAATGTTGTTGTTAACCATAAGAAAGCAATAGTTAAAACAAAGATTATTACTAATAATGGAGAAATTACTTTAACCCATTTACCATAATCCATTTTAGCCATAGCAAGTGCTCCCATTACTACTCCAGATGTTGGAGTAATTAAGTTAACAATTCCACTAGCTGCACTATATGCTGTAATTGCTTCTACTTGTCCATTTGTTGATCCAAAGACATTATATGCTAAGTCCCCAACTATTGGCATTGTTGCTGTAGCAAGTCCAGAAGTTGAAGGAATTAAGAAACTTAATGGAATATAGAATATGTAAGTTAAAATACTAAATATTCCTTCAGGTAAACCACTAAGTAATTGTGATCCATAATAAAGAATTGTAGGTGCCATTCCACTAGATTCTAGTATAATTTGAATTCCACGTGCTAAACCTATAATAAAGGCAACACTTAACATATCTTTACTACCAGTAATAAATGTATTTAATAAATTTTCTTTTATTAATCCACTTCCTTTTGCAATACAACCTGCAATAAAGCTTCCAAGTAAGAATAACGCACTCATTTCAACAAAGTACCAATTACCAAATGCTAATATTCCTTTATCTCCTCCAATAATTGGAATTGATAAGTTATTAATATTATCAGCTAGACTTGCAAATAACGAAACATTAAATGCATTTTCCCATGGAATTACTGATAATACCATACAAATAAATGTAGCAGCAAACACAACAAGAATTAATTTGTGTGCTCCTGTCATTTTTTTCATTTGGTCAGTATCTTCATGAGAATTAAAATCTTGTTTTAATTCTTCATAACGATCATAACAAATTGACTTAGTTGGATCTTTTTTAACACGTTTTGCATACCACATAACATATGCTATAGTAACACTAATTAAAATTAAAAATAAAACAATACGAGATACAATTCCATCTCCAGGTGATAATCCAACTGCTGAAGAAGCTACTCCAATAGCAAATGGATTTACAGTACTACATAAAGTACCTACTCCTGCTCCTAAACAAATAGTCATCATCCCGACAGCATTATCAAATCCAGCCCTAAATAAAACCGGGACTAATATGGCATAAAATACAATAGTTTCTTCTGCCATTCCAAACGTAGTTCCTCCAATTCCAAATAAAATCATCAAAATTGGAATCAAAATAATTTCTTTGCCTCTAAATTTATTTAATAAAGCATAAATACCAGCATCCATAGCTCCTGATTCAATTATGATATTTATAAATCCACCAATTGCAAATACAAAGACGATAATTTCAATGGCTGCTATAAAACCATCTACAGGTGCTTGAATTACATTCCAAATCCCTTGACGTTGAGGTTCAGTTTCTACATATGTATAACTAGGCTCTTCACGAGGTACTGTATTAATACTCTCTTCTATATACGCTGTTAATTCATCAGGATTTTGTTTCTCCATAATGATAAAAGAATTTAATTCTTCTTCACTAATAGGACATACTGCAGCATCCTTTCCTTCTGAATTTTTATAAATATAAGCTTCACCATTACTACATTGATATATATATTCTCCACTAGGAACAAACCAAGTAGCAAAGGCAACTAAGCACAATATTATAAATAAAATACCAAATGCACTTAATTTAAAATTTTTAAATAGGTTTTTCATATATCTCCTTATTTTGTAATTATTGTACCATTTTCTTTTGTAGTTAGGGAGATATTAAGGTTTGAAAGATCAGTTATTATACTTTCTTTACCTGTTTTTTCACTAAAATTAATACAAGCTTCTACTTTTTCTAACATACTTCCTTTACCAAATTCATTTAAATTTTCACTTAAATATTTTGTATCTACTTGATGTAATCTAATTTCATTTTCTTGATTATAATTAATACATACTTCACTAACTGCAGTTAAAATAACTAATTTATCAACATCTAATTCACAAGCTAACAAACTAGATACACTATCTTTATCAATGACTCCAGCAATACCTTGATATTTATGATCTTCATAAATAACAGGTACTCCACCTCCACCACAACAAATTACAACATTACCAGCATCAGATAATTGTTTTATTATCTCTAATTGTTTAATTTGTTTTGGTTTTGGACTACCAACAACACGACGATAACCTTTGCCGCTATCTTCTTTTAGTACATAACCTTTTGTTTTTTCCAAATTTTGTGCTTCTTCTTTTGTATAATATTGTCCAATTGGTTTTGTTGGATTTTTAAAAGCTTGATCATCTTTACTAACAACTACTTCTGTAACAATTGTAGCTACTTCTTTTTTAATATTTTTTTCTTTTAATTTTGATTCTAAAACTTGTTGTATACATACACCAATACTAGCCTGACTCATAGCAACACAAATATCTAAATCACTACTAGGAAGTTCTTCACTATTAGCTATTTCTTGTTGTAATAATATTCTTCCTACTTGAGGTCCGTTACCATGTGTTATAATTACATTATAATCTTGTTCGATTAATTTAATAATTTCATCTACAACAATACTAATATTTTTGATTTGATTAGCAATGGTAGGTGCTTCACCTTTTACTTGAAGAGCATTACCACCTAATGCTATTACAATAGTTTCTTTAGTTTCTTTCATTATTGTCTTCCAATAGTTGCTACCATTACTGCTTTAATTGTATGTAAACGGTTTTCAGCTTCCTCAAAAGCACGTGAGTGTTTTGATTCAAATACTGAATCTGTTACTTCCATTCCGTTTTCTCCAAAACCAACTGAAGCAATTACATCTTTTGCTGTAGTTGTTTGATCATTGTGAAACGCTGGTAAACAGTGTAAGAAGATGTAATCTTCTTTACAATGAGATACTAACTCATCATTAACTTGGTAAGCTTTTAATTGTTCAATTCTTTGTTTAAATAACTCTTTACTCTCACCCATACTTACCCATACATCTGTAGTAATTATATCGGCATCTTTAGCTGCTTTAATAGGATCATCAGTAATAATTAATTTTCCACCTGATTCTTTATTTACTTCATTCGCATAATCTACTACACTTTGGTCTGGTTGTAGTTCTTTAGGACAACCTACACGCATTTCTAGTCCCATTTTAGCTGCCATTACAATATAAGAATGTGCCATATTGTTATGTCCATCTCCCATGTAAGTAAATACACGACCTTTTAAGTTTTTTCCAAACTCTTCTTGAATTGTTAAATAATCAGCTAACATTTGTGTTGGGTGCCATTCATCAGTTAAACCATTATATACAGGTACATAACTATTTTTAGCTAATTCTTCTACATCACTTTGAGCAAAACCTCTAAATTCAATTGCATCAAACATTCTAGATAATACACGTGCTGTATCAGCGATACTTTCTTTACTTCCCATGTGTGAACCAGTTGGTCCAATGTAAGTTACATGACCACCTTGATCATGTGCACCTACTTCAAAAGCACAACGTGTTCTTGTTGAATCTTTTTGAAATAATAATACGATGTTTTTACCTTCTAAATTTTTAGCTTCACATCCTGATAATTTATCTTCTTTTAATTTTTTAGATAAATCTAATAAATATTGAATTTCTTCTTTACTAAAATCTTTAATTTTTAAAAAATCTCTTCCTTTTAAATTTACTGCCATAATTACTCCTCTTTATATATTATTTTATTTATATGTATTAAATATCCTCACGTTCTAAAGGCATACTCATACATCTAGGTCCTCCTCGACCTCGAGATAATTCACTACTACTCATTACATGTATTTTAACTCCATTTTCTTCTAACAATTTGTTTGTAACTGGGTTACGTGAATAAACGATTACTTCTCCTGGAGCAATCGCAAGTGTGTTTGCTCCATCGTTCCATTGTTCACGTAATGCAGCAATTGGATCTCCACCTCCACATTCAATCAAGGTAACATTATCATTTCCAGTAGCTTGCGCTAAAATTTCTTTTAATGTTTTGTCTTGATTATCTTCTACAACTACTTCACTACCTTCTTTTTTAAATATTTTTACATGCATTTTTTCATTAATTGCTTCAGGGTGTACAGAAAACTTATCATAATCTACCATTGTAAATACTGTATCAAGATGCATATATGCTCTACTTTTACCAATATCAAAACCATAGATAGTTTCAAAGTTGTTATTAGGATCTTTAAATATGCGTTTAGCTAATTTAACGATACTTTCTTCTTGAGTACGTTGAGAAATACCAATCATTAATGTTTTATCATTAATGATTAATTGATCTCCACCTTCAATACTTGTTGTTTCTTTACGATCATACCAACTTGGAATTTCATTATCTTTAAATTCTGGATGGTATTTAAACATTATATGGGCATATAATGTTTCACGATTTCTAGTAACACTAGCCATATGGTTAATACTAGCTCCATTTCCAATACTAGCAAATGGATCTCGTTGGAAATATAAATTAGGTAGTGGATCTGCAATAAAGAAATAATCATCAAGTACTTCTATTTCTTTTATTTCATTTCTTCTAATCCCTGCTATTGTTAAGTCAACTAACTCTTTATTGTCTTTAATATTCCATAAATAATCATGTAGTAATTTTTTTGCTTCAGCTTTTTTAACAATCTTATCGTTTGTTTCAATCGCTTCTTCAATAAACGTTGAGATAAACTCTTGTTTAGCTTCTTGTTGTTCAATTGCTTCAGCAACTAAGTTTTCAATATAAAATACTTTTACTCCATTAGCACGTAAAATTCCTGAAAATTCATCATGTTCTTTTTGTGCTAACTCTAGATACGGTATATCATCAAACAATAAACGCTCTAAATTATCTGGTGTCAAATTAAGTAATTCCTCCCCTGGGCGGTGTAATAATACTTTTTTTAATTTACCAATTTCACTATTTACTTTTACCTTCATACTTCTCCTTTTTTCTTAAAGTTATAACTTTATCGTTACACTTAAATTATACTCCTTTAATAATTTATGTGTTATAAATAAAAATTATTAACTTTTATTTTTTCTAAAAAAAAATATTATTGAACTATTCAATAATACTTTTTTAATAAATAAGGTAAATAATATTTTTAATATCTAAATCATATACAACTTGTTTATTATCGTTATTAATAAAGGTTTTTTATAAATTTAGATATTATTTAAGCATGAATTTTTACTCTATTTATTGTTTTATTTCAATACATTATAACACTCTTAAAATTTTCGTGTTATAAATTTATATATTTTCGTTTTTACTTTTTTTCAAAATTGACTTCGTTTTTACTTTTTTACAGATTAATATCCAAAAATATTAATCACTAATCGGTTAAGATTTTTGTCTTTATATCTTGTCAGTTATATTCCATAGGTTGTTTGAATAAATTAGTTTCTCAATTAGATAGTTTAATTATATTTTTTACTACTTTTGCAAATTATATAGTAAATCATTTTTCTAGATTACTTTCAATAAAAGCATGAATTTCTCGATAATTAGTACATTCTTCAATTTTTGCATTTAATTCATCTTGATTATCTTTATTTACTATAACACTATCTTTAATTTTTTGCTTAAACTTTTTAACATCCTCAGCTACATTTATAATTTTTTTTGAAATATTAGGTTTTTTGTTTTCTTCATAATTACCTGATTCATTTTCTTTAAATATTATATTACTCCCTTTAGATACTTTTATATTGACTGTGGATATGTTTAGTTTCATTTTGGTTCCCTTGTTAATTACAGTATCTTCTTCATTATATTCAACATATAGGTCAAAGTATTTGTTTATTTCATCTGTATTGAATATAGCTTTTTCATTTTTATTATCATCTTTATACTTTGATACTGCTACAATTAATCCTGGATTGCTACGATAATAATATTTTTTTGATATATCACTTAATGAAGCTATTTCTGATTTCCAATCATATAACTTTTCATTAGAAATACTTTCATCACCTAATCGATCAATATCTTCAATGATGATTGTAAAAAACTGTGACCATTTATATATATCATCTATGAAATTTAAAAACTTATTTCTGTTGTATGATGAGGTGTTTTTTATAAATACAATAGCATCAAGATAAAAAAATGACAATACAAAATAAATGACAATAAACAGTATAATATAACTTAATGTAGTATAATTAATAAATAAATCTCTTAGCTGATCTAATTGCATTTCACTTAATAAATTTTTAATACCTAATTGAATAGGTTCTTTATCTGTTATATTGAATATAAAACTCCACAAACCAATAGACGCTAATATAACAAAAAAATTCCATCTTAATCTAAATACATTACTCAATATATGAACCGACTTATAAATTAGTCTATTTAGCGGATCAATTTGATTTCTAATTTGTGTGTAAATTATACTGATTGGATCTCCATATGCTCTTTCATTGTTTGCTGATACAAATACTGAGTTATTTTTATCAAAATAATGTTTAATGTACTCTGTTTTTCCTGTTCCACGACTTCCGCTAATTAGTATGTTATTCTTTTCTTTTTTTAGTTCATTTTCTAACTCTTGAGTTTTATCATCATTTGAAAAATAGTAATTTTTTAAACTATTAAATGAATTTATAAAATATTTTTTTATGTAACAAGATTCTTCTTGTTCACTCTTATTTCTTATAAATTTTCTCCACCAATTATATTTCCACTGAAATTTTTTATTAAATATCTCATATTTTTTGATTGTTCCATCTTTTTGAGGAATTATACTAATAAAATATTTAAAATAAGTGGTTGTATCATCAGATGAATCACTCCACTCGGCATTAAAAATATAACTAGCTGCAAATTCTTTTGGGAGTGGAGGGGTAACGATTTTTTAGA